>NZ_FPBI01000070.1:0-1485 GCF_900116595.1 Mesorhizobium sp. YR577
TCGCGCAGCACGTTCTTCTGGACTTTGCCCATGGTGTTGCGCGGCAGGTCTTCGGTAAAAATGACGCGCTTGGGCTGCTTGTAGCGGGCGAGCCTGTCCTTCAGTCCGTCGAGCACTGCGCGCTCGTCTATCGCGGCCTCCAATTTTCTGACCACGACCGCCGTGACGCCTTCGCCGAAATCGGGATGGGGCACGCCGATGACGGCACTTTCGACCACGCCCGGGAGCTGGTCGATCTCGGTTTCGACCTCCTTCGGATAGATGTTGTAGCCGCCGGAGATCACGAGATCCTTTCCGCGCCCGACGATATGGACATAGCCGCGATCGTCGATCATGCCGAGGTCGCCGGTGATGAAGAAGCCGTCGGCACGGAATTCGGCCATGGTCTTTTCCGGCATCCGCCAATAGCCCTTGAAGACATTGGGACCCTTCACCTCGATCATCCCGGTTGTGTCCGTTCCGAGCAGCTTGCCGGTGTCGGGGTCGGTGACGCGAACCGAAACGCCAGGCAGGGCAAAGCCGACGGTTCCGGCGACGCGATCTCCGTCATAGGGATTGGAAGTGTTCATGTTGGTCTCGGTCATGCCATATCGTTCGAGAATGGCGTGGCCGGTCTTCTCCTCGAACAGCCGATGCGTTTCGGCCAGAAGCGGCGCGGAACCTGAGATGAAGAGCCGCATGCCGGCCGTCGTTTCACGCGTCAGCCCGTCATGCTGCACGAGGCGGACATAGAAGGTCGGCACACCCATCATGCAGGTAGCACTTGCCATCAGCCGCAGGGCCTCGGCAGTGTCGAACTTCGGCAGAAAATACATCGATGCGCCCGAAAGCAGTATGACATTCGAGGCGACGAACAGGCCGTGCGTGTGGAAGATCGGCAAGGCATGGATCAGGCGGTCGCTTTCCGAAAACCGCCAGTAGTCGCGAAGCGTCGCGGCATTCGACAGGAGGTTGTCATGGGTCAGCATCGCGCCCTTGGAGCGTCCGGTCGTGCCCGACGTGTAAAGAATTGCCGCCAGGTCGTCCGGACCACGCTCGATGTCGGCAAAACCTGCACCGTCCGTCAGCCCGGCGATCAGAGATCCGCCGCCGTTTTCGTCCAGCGTTTCGACGATGGCCTTATATTTTGCGGCAACCGGTTTGACGCCTTCGGCAGCACCTGGTGCGACGATCACGAGATGCGGCTCGGCGTCACTGATAAAATAGTCAAGCTCGGCAAGTGTGTAGGCAGTGTTGAGCGGCAGATAGACGGCGCCCGCCCGAACGCAGGCTAGGTAAAGCATCAGCGCTTCCGGGCTCTTTTCCACCTGCACCGCCACGCGATCCCCCGGCTTCACGCCCAGCTCGACGAGCCTCGATGCCAGCCGGCCGGAAAAATCCACCATGTCGCCATAGCTCCAGACGCGTCCGCCCGTCGCCAGGATAAAGGCAGCATTGCGATCGACAGCCGCTTTGCGGATGGCGTCGAACAGGTGATTGCTCATG
>NZ_FPBI01000016.1:0-171818 GCF_900116595.1 Mesorhizobium sp. YR577
GAAATACGATCTCAAAACCGGCCTGGAAGACGCCTATGCGTGGTTCCGCGAACATGTCGAGAAGGGCGAAGCGCGGCTCAACGTCGCCTGAGCCGTTCGCTCGGTGGCGATATCAGCCGGCATATCCGAAAACTCCCCCACAGCCTAAAGGCTATAGCAGGACAAGGAGTACTGCCGCGCCACCGCGCTCACGGTCGCGCGGGCTTCGTAGCTTTCCGCCACGATCCGCGCCTTCTCCTCCTCCGGCAGCCATTCCCGCCGCAGACCGGAGCTCGTGAACACCTCGAACCGGCGCGCGGGCTCCTGATCGCTGGATTTAAGCGTAAGCTCTGAAATCGTCATGTGTCGAAGCCCTCAAAGGCTGCGAACATCGTCCTTAACGCCGATCACCGAAAGGTGCCGTCCGGACATCGCTTACCATCTATCGTATAGCGGTTTTAACGAACTTCTGATGTTCGCCCTCAGCTCACAAGACGGCCATCACCGCGGGGATACGCTTCTTCTACACGCTGAGCGGGACAATCGTAGCCGCCAGGGTGCTCACCCTTGGAACTGCAACAGCCAAAGAAGGCCACTGGATAACGATCATCCGAACGGGGGCTGGCGATTTTATTGGTCAATTGGTGGACTGAAGAACTTGGCAACAGGCCAATGGTGCACGGTAGTGTATAGCGGTTCTGCTTGGGAGTTGGATCAGTTTGGTAGCCTTTAGGGGCTATCCAACTTCCAAACAAAGCTGCTGCATCCCGGTTCTACTCCCACAGCATTGTCCCACGATTGTCCGGGGCGTAACGTCCTTTGCTCGATTCCGGTGAAGGTAACGTCTGACGGGCAAGAGACATAGCCGCTTTTGTTTACTCGGTACGCGAACAATGGGCGGGCTCTTTCTAGACCGCGCATTGGCATCCGGCGGGAGCGGCCTTCCACCACTTCCCAATATTGCGGATCATGATCCGCATATTTTTCTACCCATGGTTTGGAATCCAGCGCGTTGCCAGCCAATGCAATGATGTCGTTGCGCTTTGAGAGAAGCCGAACGTACCAAGTGCTCCAATGGTTCAGCCCCGCCGTTGGGGAAATTAGAGGCGATTCCAGCAAGATGACTATCTGCGAATTGATCGGCCATTTTTCAGAGTTGGCAGAGACGATCCTTTCAATAGCCTGCGCGCCGGCCAACTGCCGGGAGAAATATCGATCTCGTTGCCACATGCCATAGGACTGCATCGCAAGCACAAGAGCTATCGCTGAAATAAATGCGACAGTTCTTTCTGGGAGACGTGCACTGGTGATTAGGGGGGCAGCAACGGCAGTAAGGGCAACTGCTGCAAGAATGAACGGCGCAACGGCATACCTGTCCAAATAGTATGTAGTGACCGCGGATGGTGCAAAAGTCAGTGCTGAAGCAGCAATCAAAGCAAGTGAAAACCACAGATTCTGTCTGCTTGCCATTCTGCTATTAAGGGCTGCAACAACAACGAGAGCGGTCAAAAAAGCAATCGCTATGCCATTGGCCCATAAGAGTGGTGCCGAAATTTTGGACAGAGCGCTAGCAAAGCTGGCAAACACGGTAGCGATGTCGAACGAAGTCCAGCCAACAATGGCGCTGTAATGATATCCAGTGCCCAGGTAGACACCGAATGCAACCGGGATTAGGGACAGAGCTACCAGCCACACGGTTCTTTTTGTTGATAAGCCAAAGGCTAGTTTCGAGGCTGCTACGATCAGAAATGGGAACGCCGGCGCAAGAAAGAGGCTCGGTGATGTCAGTCGAGCCACAAGGCAAAGAAGTCCGCCGATGAGCACGCCCAGGAATGCGAGGAGCAGCGAATTTCGGATTGTCGCCGTTAGCGCGCAGATTGCCAACATCACAAAGGTTGCGCCGATAGTTGGGTGTGATCCTGAGATAAACAGGCCTTGGTCGATTGATGCTGGATAGAGTGCAATGACCACTCCTGCGAGAGTTGCTCCAATTGCGCCTACGCCAACGAGCATTAGCCAGTAGCTTATCGCGAATGCGAGAAGGCCGAAAAAGCACAGTGATATCACCTTCAACGCCCAAATCGGGAGCACTGGTGCTAAGTAGCCAATCGCGTAATAGATGCTTGGGTGGGATGCTGGGAACTCCGGCACACCGAATACCGCTCTCCCTATGAATATGGTGTCGTCCTGCGTAAGGAAGGGGCTGAACACATAGAGGCCCTGCTGGATGAGCATGAGTGAGAGCGCCGCGAAGAACGCAGCCGTCGCGGCTAGCGCCATATGGCTCCTGCTAATCAATGAAATATCCCTGTGTTGTTCGCGGTGATTTAGACAAAGCCAGTGGCATTAGGTAGCTCTAACTGGAGCAATTCGAGGGAGCGGCATGACGCGAACCTACGCTTTTGCCGCTCAGGCAGTCTGTAGCCAACACGTTTTGGCAGGAAAGGAGTTTGAGCGAGGACGCGTTAGAGAGTGTGCAAGACGGCTATTTTATCATGTATTTCCAGACTTGATTCCGTTCAAGCCCGTGACGGCCGAATTTAGTTACTGCGGATTATCGCCGGAGCGAGCTTGGTAGCGTACATGTTTGATCCGGCTTTCGTCAAATGCATGTAGTCGAAATATATTGGCGTGCCGTCTACCAGCAGCGGACATTGAGGCTGGCAAAACAATTCACGCATAGAGATATACGTCACACTGTTCTGCTGTGAAAAATGGTCCTTCAGGATAGTGTCGCGCTTCTTAGAAACATCGAGCAACATCTCGCTTTCTCTCGACTGGGCATTTTGATCCCCAGCCATTCGTCGTTTCGCAAGAATGACTGGTACAGCGTGCTTGTAGGCGATTGGTGGGCCTAAGACCACAACCCGTATGCCATTCTTTTCCAAGGATGCCACTGTAGAATCGAGCATCTGCATATTCAAACTGTCAGGCGCTGTTATTGGCCAATAGGCGCCCAAGATAACCGTGTCAGGTTTTACGGCTCTAATCTTTGCGAGAGCAGCGTCATTAAAGTCCTTGCAGTTTGGTCTCTGCTTGTTTTCCAGGCCCACTATCGGAGGGCACATTGAGGCCGTGAGCTGCCCAAGTGACGCTCCTAGTCGGGTGAGGATGGGTCTCAGGCCCCATTGATAGTGTGCTATGCTGCTATCACCCCAAAGAATGTAACCTGGGCGCCCTTTCGGCAGGCACGCATTAAGATCCACATCTTGCGGTCGTTGGTTTGGGTCGAGGAAACAAGTGCGGCGTTGGAATAGGTCGCGGTAATCCATTCTCTGGTATGCGAGGATGTGCTCGATCTCTGGGTTAATGCGACTGGGCATGCCGTCGAACTTTATGACGGCAAAGGCTCCAAGCATAAGAGACCCGAGAGCCGTCACCGACGAGGAAAACACGACCGTTCGAGTGAGAGAAACTTGACTAGGCAAGAATGGCCTTTCAATTAGCAAGCGCACCAGCCACGCCAAGGTGATGCAAATTAGCGTTCCACCGATCAAGAATACGCTGCTCGGCGTGTCAGGTGCGGCCGCCATCCAGAAAACGGCGATGGGCCAATGCACTAGATAAAGCGAGTAGGAAATGTCTCCCAAGAACCGCATTGGCGCGAGGCTGAGTAGGTGACTTGCGGTGTTCGGCGCGCGGTCGGCTCCCCAGACAACCATTGCCGTTCCGAGACATGGGGCAAGAGCCAGTATACCCGGGAAAGGCATTGTTTCGCGGACGAATAGCATACAGGCGACGATGACGACGACGCCACCCGCGACGATCGTCGCCGATGATTTACCGGCAGGCGGGAACCTCATCTGTGGCAATGCCAAAGCGCATCCGATCAGCAATTCAAACGCGCGGAATGGCAAGAGGTAGAATGCCATAGTAGGGTCGTAGCGGCGGGCAATCTCGCAAGCGATCAGGGACGCGATCATGAGCCCTATCACCACGAATGGCATTGCGTGGTTTCGCGCCCGATAGGTCAGCATCGCAATCAGCGGGAAAAAGATGTAGAACTGCTCCTCGACACCGAGCGACCAGTAGTGGAGTAGGGGTATTTCAATCGCAGCTGGCGAGAAATAGTCGCTCGTAAGGTAGAAAAATATGTTTGAGGATAAAAATGAACTGGCAAGAGCAGACTTGGCGAAACTGACTAAGTCGCTCGGCAGAAGCAAAAAATATGCTACGATTCCCGATGCCAGGGTAACAACGAAGAACGCTGGTAGGATACGCCGAGCCCGCCTTTCGTAAAACGACAGGATCGAAAATTGATAGCTCTCGATATCCCGATATAGTGACTTGGAAATTACATAGCCTGATATTACGAAGAATACATCTACACCAACAAACCCGCCCGGCAACCATTCAGCACCGAAATGGAATAGCACGACCCCCACCACTGCGATGGCTCTGAGGCCGCTGATATGAGGTCGAAACCTTATATGGATATGATCGGATGAAATGGGCGGATACCCTGAGTTGCCGCTATTCAAAACGGAAGAGTGCTCTTAACCTGTGGTTGCGCCGCTTCAAATTTCTCATGCGGTACTCGACGGCATTGAGGAAGAGCAGATAACTGGAATGTGTGATAGCCCGCATGGGCTCCGCCATCAATTACGGCGAATCCCTCATCCAGATTTAGCGAACTACTATAGACGAAGGAGATCGCCCGCTCTGCTAACATGCCGTTTAATCGAGTCTCATTCGTCCAGTTTTCAAGCGACAATTTCAAATCCTTTTAGAGCTGATGATACGTTCGCAAGGAACTCTTTGCTAAAAATGTGACCACTGGCACGATAGGCGTCGATGTACTCGAGAGGAGCGCCGGCAAGGGCGATACCGCTAACGGCCATATAGGCAGCGATTAACGCATCTTGGGAGACAGATGTGATGACGCGAGCCAGGCCAATAAGCCGCTCTCGATCTGCCACTGAGATCTCCGGCATTATCTGAAGCCGTGCCCCCATGCCTTCGGCGCCGATTTTCATTCAACCTCCCCAGCTTCTGGGGTACCAAACCACACACCTCGCCTCCGGCGCAACACCTCTCGGCGGGGTAGAAGCTGATTACCTTCCGGCACCGCTATCTCTCCAGTCCCGCTCGGCGCGATTTGCGGTGGTGTCGGCGAGTTGGGCAGCATAGGCAACTGAAGCGCGGCCAGAGCTACTATCCGGCGACTGCGTCAACAAGGCGCTGGTGGCGCCAGAGGTCATCGAGGCGGTGCTGGATCGCGTGAAGGCGGCAAGCCGTGTTGACTCTCACGAACCGCCTGCTCAAAGTACTCAATCGCCGTTGCTTCCCACGGATTATCCTCAACCGGAGAAGCTTTCGCATTCCAAGCGCTTCTGGACGTGGATTTCGACCGGTGGCGGCACGGCGGTACTGCCCTTCGTGGATTGGCGTATTCATCTCCTGTGGTTGTCGTCGGCTTTGCCATCTACGCCATCGCGACCATGCCTGCAGTCCGCAAGAAGTTGGGGACCGCGTGATGCCGTTCCTCCTCTGGGCAATCGGCGTTGGCCTTACGAACTCATTCGACTGGCTGGCGAAATCTTTCGGGTTGGCGGATGAGACAGGATACAAGATACAGAGGTGAAGTTGGCCCAGAAAGCCTGTGCGGCGGTCCGAGAATGCCCCGAATGTTCACCTGCCAGCCTGACAGGACGCCATCGCTGCGGTTGAATTTCTTCGAGCAGCAGGCTTGATTTATGGGTAAGTGGGCACCGCACATGACAAGGCCGCAGGAGAGTCTTGAGGGTTGCGGATCCGTATCCCTACCACATCCGGTCGCCAGGTTAGCCTCTCGGCTCCAGGTCGACAATTCAGACCGTTTGATATAGCCTGCGGACGCAGAGTCGCAGCTCCCTCCGTCATTGCACACAACGAGGCCGTACTATCTTGGAAGCGCGAAAGTAATGAGTGTCTTGGGCCAACTCTGGCGGTTTGGAATTGTTGGGATCGCCAACACTGCGATTGGTTTGGTAATAATTCTGACATTGCAGAATGGACTGGGCGTTCATCCTCTGCTGTCAAATATGGTGGGTTACCTCATTGGTTTCTTGATGGGCTACCACTTCCACAGGACATGGACGTTTCGCTATGGAGGTAACGCCGTTGAGCGTGTGCCACATTATTTTCTCGTCGTCGCGATCTGTTACCTCCTGAATGTCTCCACCCTTACATTCCTCACATGGATCGGAATCGACCCATCCCGGGCGCAAATCGTTGCCGTTGTCATCTACTCAGTTTCTCATTTCATCCTCGGCAAATGGCTTGTATTCGCTGACAAAAAGGCCACCACGCGATGCGCGCCTTAACCGATGCCTCCCTAAGGACAGGCATGCTGGAGTGAGCCCATCAGTTTGTTGGTCGCAACCGTCGGCCGCGGCGTTCTGTTTTGTACAGCCGAGGATGTATGTTGTCGGTTGTTAGCGCGTCGCGAGCAGGAATGTAGCCAGTAGGAATTCATCGGTGACTGGCAAGGACAAGTTGTTAAGGTTAGCCTAAAAATGTTACTGCGTGTGATCGAACGATTCAACGCTCTCGGTGATAATGCGTATGCCCTCCAATTTACACGATGCTGAGCAAACACTTAGCAGGAAGACAGTGCTTATAACCGGCCACACCGGATTTTGTGGTGGCTGGCTGGCTCTCTGGCTGAAAGAGTTGGATTGTGAAGTAGCAGGGTTGGCACTTCTACCCGAGACCGAGCCCAGCCTTTTCGCAGCGGCGGATATGGCAGCAACAATCCCGACGGATATCGTAGATATTCGTGACCGAGCCGGGGTGGCGCGAACGGTAGCCCGGATACGCCCATCGGTCGTGTTTCACCTCGCGGCGCAGCCGCTGGTTCGGCGTTCCTATCGGGAACCAGTCGAGACATTCGACACGAATGTGCAGGGGACGGTGCATGTCCTGGATGCTGCGCGCGCGGCGGACGTGAAGGCATTGGTGGCGGTGACAACCGACAAAGTCTATCGCAATCTCGAAGCCGGGCGAGCCTTCCTGGAGAACGACGAACTCGGGGGACATGACCCTTACAGCGCATCGAAAGCAGCCGCCGAAATGGTGATCCAAAGTTATCAGAAATCGTTCGGCGACGAGATATCGATCGTAGCGGCGCGCGGTGGAAATATAATCGGTGGTGGCGACTGGTCGGAGGATCGACTGATACCCGACGCGGTTCGCGCTGTTATTGAATCTCGGCAACTGGAACTGCGAAATCCAAACTCAACGCGTCCCTGGCAGCATGTGCTTGCGCTCTGCCATGGTTATGTCCAACTCGCGGCCGCTTTAGTGAACAGCCCGTCGGATGTCCGTCCCGCCTATAATTTCGGTCCGGATTTGGCGGATAACCTGTCAGTCGGCGAGGTCGTCGTGCTTTTTCGGAACGCATGGCGTGATGTCGGCACGACTTTTGAGCCTTCCGCAATCCATGAGGCGGGACTTCTGGCGGTAAACAGCCAATTGGCGCGACAAGAGCTCGGTTGGAAGCCGGCATTGACGACGGCTGAGGCAGTTGCTTGGACGGCCGAATGGTATGAATCCTTTCACGACAGGGGGGCATCTGCGGCCGCGATAACACGCGAACAGATTTTACGATATCGTGATCGGTGTGGCATCACCGGTGTCTGCTGATGCCGATCTCTTCGCGTGCATTGGTAAGCGGTGGCACCGGCTTCATTGGTAGAAATCTCGTCGCCCGGCTCGTGGAAGCTGGTTTTGATGTCACGTGTGTCCTGCGCCACAGTTCCGTGGTTCCGAAATTTCCTGCCGCTGCTGCTCGCGCGATCAAGTCAGCACGCCTTATTCGCGTCGCGAATATCAGCGAACTCACCGCTTCTTCGCTTGGCCGATTTGACTTCGTCTTTCATCTTGCCGCTGCTGGTATCGCTCCCTCCGAACGTGATCCCGGTCTGCTGGAGAGCGTCAATGTGGAGGGGCCAAGGCAAATGGCGTCGCTTGCCGATGCGGTCGGTGCCCGACTCATTCTTGCAGGATCGAGCGCCGAATATGCAGACCCGGTGGATGACGAACGCCTCTCGGAAACGGCGCCGCTTCAAAAGGAGCGGCTTTATGGACGGACCAAGGTTGAAGGCACGCAATCAGCACTAAAGCTGGCGGCGACACGCGACGTCCCTGCTGTATGCTGCCGGCTTTTCAATATCTTTGGACCAGGGGAGGCTGCCCACCGACTTTTTCCGTCCGCGGTGCGTGCGTTTTCGAAAGGCACGCGGCTCCCGCTCTCGACCGGCACCCAAATCCGCGACTTCCTTTCCGTCAGCGATGCATGCTCTGCAATGCTCGAATTGGCGAAGTGGCTTTCCCGGCAGACTGACGGATCCGAAAACAGCGCGGTCAATATATGTACCGGAGAAGGCCGATCTGTGCTTGCCTTTGCCATGAGCATTTGCAACGTCATGGACGGTGACGAGCAACTGCTGGGCATTGGCGACTTGCCATTGCGTGCTGACGACGTTCCCATACTGGTTGGCGATCCGAATTTGCTTGCAATGCGCACCGGATGGCGCGCATCACCTCATCAGATTGCGCTGGCGGCGGAAATTGAGGCGTTTCGAAGGGGCATGGGGTGACGAATCGGAATAAAAAACTTCTGTCGATCGCGGTGCCCGTCTACAATGAGGCCGCGAACGTTGAACCGTTGCTGCAACGGCTTACCTCGGTTCTCAACGATCTCGATGGCTACGACTATGAGATCGTGTTTACCGACAATGCTAGTGTCGACGAAACTTTCGAAAAGCTGACTTTCATCGCGCGCGACAATCCACGCGTGCGCGTCATCAGGTTCTCGCGCAATTTCGGCTTTCAGCTCTCGATCCTGGCGAACTATTTGGAAACTCGCGGCGATGCAGCCATTCAGATCGACGCTGATCTGCAAGACCCCCCCGAACTGATACCGGAAATGGTGCGTTTATGGGAGCAAGGAAACAAGGTAGTCTATGGCATACGCCGCAAGCGCGTGGAAGGATTACCGAGCCGGTTGGCTCGCTCTCTCGGATACAGGGTTATATCAGCGCTGAGTGAAGTCGACACACCGCGCGATGCAGGCGATTTTCGGCTGATCGATCGCGATGTCATCGAGGCCCTCCGAAGCACCAATGACCATAGTCCTTATCTTCGTGGCTTAATTGCTTCGTTCGGCTTTACCCAAACCGGAATCCACTACGACCGGGAAGGTAGAAAGAGAGGCTTCTCCAAGTTCGATGCCTTCTCCCTGGTAAGGCTGGGATTGGACGGTGTCATCAGTCAATCAACTAAGCCGCTAGAATTCATAACTTTTTTTGGATTCCTAGTGAGTACGCTGAGCGCAATCGGCGCTCTGATCTATGTTTTCATGTATCTGATCGGCGCCTCCGGGCAGGAGGGGTTCACCACCATCGTGCTTCTTGTTCTGGTCACGCAAGGTTTCAACATGGCATTTATGGGAATGATCGGTGAATATGTTGGGCGGATCTATAAGAACAGTCGCACGCTTCCGGTTCCGATCATCGAGTATCGTATTGAGCATCCGGACGCACCGCGGCGCATATCCAATGCAAGTTTGGAGAAAAGACCTTGAAAGCTGTCATTCTGGCCGGCGGATTTGGCACTCGGCTTTCAGAGGAGACCGATCTTCGACCAAAGCCGATGATCGAAATCGGCGGAAAGCCTATCCTATGGCACATCATGCGCCTATATTCTCATTATGGCATCAGCGACTTTGTTATTTGCTGCGGCTATAAGGCGGAATCGATAAAGCGCTATTTTTCTGAATACTATACAATAAATTCAGATATTTCCGTTGATCTCGGGTCTGGGAAAATAGATTATATAAATCCAATCAAAGAAAATTGGCGAGTTACTCTCGTCGATACTGGTCTTGACACGATGACAGGTGGGCGATTGAAGCGCATCATGCCATATGTTAACGGAGAGACTTTTTGCGTCACCTATGGTGATGGACTCGCGGATCTTAATATTGCGGCTACAATTGAATTCCACAAGCGGCATGGCCGTCTTGCGACGCTGACCGCAGTGCCATCCCCCGGACGATTTGGCATCATCGATATCGCAGCGAACGAAGAAGTTTCGCGTTTTCATGAAAAGCCCACCAACGAAATGGGGTGGATCAATGGTGGCTTCTTTATCCTCGAACCCGAGGTGCTCGACATGATCGAGGGCGACGCCACCATATGGGAGAGGGAGCCGCTAGAACGGCTGGCCAACGCCGGGGAATTGCACGCATACCGTCATGAAGGTTTTTGGAAGCCGATGGACACGCTAAGGGACAAGCGAGAACTGGAAACGATGTGGGCGGGCGGCGCCGCCGCTTGGAAGCGTTGAGAATGTCTGAATTTGATCAGTATGCGCGGAAGTATGACGCGACCGTCAATGATGCGATCGCATTCTCCGGATTGGATGTTGACTTTTTCACAAAGGCAAAAAGTGATGACCTGCTTCGCACCGTCGCTCGGCACAGATCACCACTTGGCGAACTTGCCCTGCTGGATGTTGGCTGTGGCATCGGCAATTATCATGCTGGGTGGACGTCTCATTTTCGCGAAGTTCACGGCATCGATGTCTCGGTCGAGTCAATCGATGTTGCGCGCGCTTCGAACCCCGGGGCGCAATATCAATCTTATGACGGGCTACGTCTTCCCTATGGAGACGGTGTTTTCGACGTTCTCGTGACGATATGTGTGATGCATCATGTTCCGCCTGCCCAATGGCCGGCATTGGTGTCCGAGTTCAAACGGGTACTGAAACCCGGAGGCCTGGCCCTCGTCTATGAACATAACCCACTGAATCCGTTGACACGGCGTGTCGTCGACAAATGTGAGTTTGACGTAGATGCCGTGCTTTTGTGGCCGCGGCCAACGCGGCGTCTTTTTGAGGGCGCGGGATTTGAGAAGGTTAGGACGCGTTCTATCCTGACCGTGCCGCCGTTGAATGGCCTTCTCGCCGCCGCCGACAGGGCTATGGGCTGGCAACCGTTTGGCGCGCAGTTCGCATTAGAAGCCAAGGCTTAGACAGGGAACGGTTTCAACTTTTATGGATTTCGCCAGACGCAGGTAGTACTGGGTCTTAAAAATCGGCGCTGCAATTACCGCCGGGGACAAACCACGATTCCGGTGCCGGCGTTTCCACCAGCGGCTGAAGAGCGGCCCGACGCCAAGCGAACACTGCTGCGGGGACAAGGGAGTACTGCCGCGCCACCGCGCTCACGTCGGCTTCGTAGCTTTCCGGCGCGCGTGCTCCTGATCCCTGGATTTAAGCGCAAGCTCTGAAATCGTCATGTGTCGAAGCCCTCAAAGGCTGCGAACATCGTCCTTAACGCCGATCACCGAAAGGTGCCGTCGGGACATCGCTTACGCTGGAAGGAGGCCAGCATCAAATGAAAGGTCGAAGGCTCAATCGCCGCTGGATGAAAGTTAAGTGGCAGGTTACCGACGCGCCTGGTCTTCATCGACGAGACCTGCATCAAAACCAACATGATCCCGCCGTGCAGCTGGCCCCAGGGAAAAGCGGCTACGCTTTACTCCGCCCTTGTCCTCCGGCAATTCATCCACACAATCATATCCACCGAATGCGCAAGCTGCCGCGTAAAGGCCGGATATGCTTCCGACAAAACATAAAACGCTCTAGAGCTTTTCTGATTAGCCGGCAAATGAACTCTATACCACCCTGTTCGGCGTCCAACCGGCTATGGGCCGACATCCAAGCACATCGAAAAGAATATCTACCGTCATACGATTGACGCGATCAACGGCATCCGAAGTGTTTGATCCATTATGGGTGCCAAGAACACAGTTCGGCATTGTTTTAAGCGGACTGTCATCGGGCAGAGGTTCAATTTCGAACACATCAAGACCGGCGCCGGCAAGATGGCCTTCCTGCAGGCTCGCGATGAGATCCGCTTCCTTCACTAGTGGGCCTCGTGCCACGTTAATCAACATTGCCCCCTTCTTCATACGGGCAAACGCTTTTTTATTGAATAGATGATGGTTGGCGGTCGTCAGATTGCAGGCTATGATGACAAAGTCGCTACGTTCAAGCAAATCGTCGAAGCTTGTTTGAGCGACCCGGACGGCCTTAAGCGTTGCGCCATCAAGGGATTGTTCGTCTGCGCCGATTACCTCCAAGCCGAAAGCCGCGCAACGTTCTGCGATAGCACGACCGATTGAGCCAAGCCCCACCACGCCTGCAACCTTGCCCGTGAGGCTGCGACCTTCAATCTTAAGCCAACCGCCATCGCGCACCGAAGCGTCCATGCGATGCAATCCGCGGGCCAGCAGCAAGAGATAGGACATAGCGAGATCAGCTACCTCGTCGCCAAAGACCCCGGGCGTATTATAGACCGGCAATCCTAAGTCTCGAGCGGCCGCCTTGTCTATTCCGTCCGTGCCAATCCCCCATTTGATGACCGCCTTAAGACCGTTCGCCTGGGCCGCCTCCAGAGCGATCCTGCCAATTGTATCATCACCGGCTATGATGCAATCCATTCCAGGCAGAAGGCGCTCGATCTCGTCTGCATCGAATTGTTGCCCATTTATAGTTGGAAGAAATGGCTCAACGCCTACCTCCGTAAATTCAGAGCGGAATTTCTCGAAATGGCGCTGCAGATGCATACAAGTAATGAGGGCTTTAGGCATGAACGTCTCTATATGGTTTAGCGAAGGCGGAATATTTCTTCGGCGACGCGGAAATCGATCTCTTCGTCAATGTCTACCGCCTCATGGCGATCGATCTCGAACATGAAGGGCCGCCGACCAATGCGAGTGTGGTCCTTAAGTAGAGTCTCTTTCCCAAAGATGTAGAGACAAGAATTTTCCTCGTAGAAAGGGGGTAAATCCTGCGTGCGAATCAGGATGTTCGGGTTATGGTTGATCGCGCGCGCAAGCGAATCGTAGAAGCGAGTCTGCACCTTGGTGACCGAAAACAGCGTGTCGTAAATCGGATAATTTGCCAAGAATGTATCGATTGCCTTGGCCACGGTCTCGGGCTTCAAAAGCGGATTTGTCGAATGCGTTTGAAGATAGAAGTCCGCCTCGACTGTTTCTACGTCATGAATCAGAATGTCGTTCATTGGCGTCATTCCGCCTAGCAAATGGCTAGGACGATCCAGCACGATTACGTCTGGGTATTTTTCCGCACACTGCTCCTTGATAGTCGGCGAGTCCGTGTCGATGACAACTACGTCGACGCGTCCTGAAGCTAACAATACGTCGAGCGTGTGATGGAAGAGTGGGAGTCCATCTCCGAATGCTCTGTAGTTTTTTCCAGGGACTCGTTCCGAGTTGTGGCGCATAGGCATCAGGGCCGCGATGCGTGGTTTTACTGCTGTCATTGATCTGGTCCGATAGAAAAAGGGGCCGAATGTGGGCAATAATTAGTGCCGCTGTTGTGTCTGAACGTCTGCCTGATGACGCTGAAAGTCGTACCGAATGGGTTTATCTAGTATCTCGGAATAATCGATCTCGTGCTCGACATTGTCCTGATTGCCGGACAGTTTTTCTGCACGCGAAACAGGAAAATAAAAGCGCTTACGCAACTCCTCTGAAAGCTCACTCGGTCCGCGATAGCCTTGCAAAGTGCCGGTCATCTGATTGTAACGAAATAGCAGGATCGATTTCATCTCGAAAGGAAGTTTCTTTTCTAAAAGCGCATGCCACAAATCGCTTAAAATGTTTGCGGGAAGAAGTGTCGCGAAATCGAAAATTCCAAAACGGGATTCCTTATCAATCCATCGCATGGCAATTGCTTCGCGCCTATATCGGTTCCTCACGCTGGTCCAATTTTCTTCATGCACATGAATAATTTCAGCCGATGCAACGTAGGCGATCCATCCGCCATCGGCCTGCGCCTTCTTGCCCCAATCGAGATCTTCCAATCCCGTTAAGCTCTCGTCGTACGGGCGTTTCTCCCATTCCGATCGCCGGATCGCCGCATTGGCGTTATTGCAGAAATAGCTTCTCTGCGGGAAAACAGACTCGTTCGGAAACCATTTCGCAAAAATCTGATGTTCCGAGAAATGATTTAGTTCGTTACCGCGTTGCTTACCGTATGAAAGAACCACCTGTTGCTCAGTAAAAGGCTGGACAAGATCGGATAGCCACGTGCGATGCTTCGGATAGACGTGGGCGCTGACGAAGACCAAGATATCCCCGCTCGCCGCTGCGCAACCGATATTGAGAGACCGCCCAAAAGTAAAGCTGCGCTTGTCAATTGGAACGATTTTAACACCCCACCGACGAGCGATCTCTACCGTGTCGTCGGTTGATCCGCTGTCGACCAAGATGACCTCATAGGGTACGCGCGACTGGTGAGCGAGTCCGGCTAACAACTTGCTGATATGTCGCGCCTCATTGTAAGCGCGGATAATTATCGAACACTTCATCACCGATCATACCTTCACCGTCGGAACAGTCATGCACTATCATGACCTGTTGCCAAATGCCAGAACCGCGCCAGTATTCTCTCTTGTACACGCCTCTCCGTAGGGATAGCTAACAACCATCTAACCATAGCGAACTTTCTCTACGATTATGGTTCACATTTCGGCCCTGTTGTTGTTGATTGTATCAATGAGCTTCCTCCATCCTGATATGCTGCCGTATAAGTTGCGCCGTATTGGCAGAATGTTGGTGCCGGCATCGGCGCGTGTGACAATAGCCGCTGGGATGCAAGAGTTTGCTAACAGCCAGTATCGGTTATACCCTTCATTTTACAATAATCAACGTAGGGTTGTTAACCTGAAGGATAGTAAGAAGGGCGAGGTTTGTGTCATCATAGGAAACGGCCCAAGTATGCGAGATTTTGACCTCGGGAGGCTCAGGGGAACGGATGCCTTCTGCCTCAATCGGGGTTACCTGCTTTGGCAGGCTGCAAAGATTACGCCGCGCTACCTCGTCGTAACCAATCCACTTGTTGTTGAGCAGTTCGCCAGTGAACTAGCGTCGGTAGACGCCGACCATTTCCTGCCCTGGGAGCATAGGCGCCGATTTGTCGGCGACAATAGTATGTTCTTAATGCTGCGCTGGAAGGCACATTTTTCGCTTGATATCGCCAAAGGGATTTGGGGCGGTGGAACAGTAACATTCGCGGCCATGCAAATCGCGTATTATCTCGGCTACAGCCGAGTAGTTCTTATCGGCGTTGACCACAGTTTCAATTTTGACGGCACGCCCAATTCCGAGCTAGTCGCGACCGGCGCCGATCAAAATCACTTCACACCAGACTATTTCAGCAATGGCGTCAAATGGCATGCTCCTGACTTAGCTTTGTCCGAAATTTCTTACGCAATTGCTCGTGATGCGTTCGCTGCCGACGGGCGCGAAATAGTGGATGCGACTGAGGGGGGGCAATTGCAAATCTTCCCAAAGGTCTGCCTAGAACGAATGATACTATGAATCGCGTAGAATGCCACGGTAAGGACCGCGTGATTTCATGAGACTTCTCCGTTAAGGCTCCAAGGAGCGTATCAGTTTTCCTTACCCGTTGGTCAAGATGGAGGCGTGATTCCAATACCTGGTGAGGTTCAGGCTCGAAGAGCATCGACGCTCAATGCTAGTGTGAGGAGATGAGCGTAGCCTCGCGCATCATCGAGCGCGCGATGACTATGCTGGTGATTGCCTAGCCACTTGGCGGGATAATGATCGCGATTGCAACGATGATACTCCCAACCCATAGCTGCCATAATGAGAGATGGAATGTCGACTCCTGCGCCGTAGCATAGACCGGGATCGCGAGGGCGGTAGAAGAGGCGGCGGCCGACAAATTTCTGTAAATACCAATCAACCCAGGCTCCGTCGAACGAAAGGGGATGGGCGGCAAACACAGGAGTACCGGGAAGGTTTTGGACCCAGTCCACCCAAGAGCGCATGGCTTTTTCCGGTTCTTTTTGATCGCTTGTGACCTCCTGCCATGCTAGCGGGTGGGTCTCCCACCATCGCATTGTTCCCGGGTCAGATTGGGCTTCCTGCAATGGCGTAAGATTTATCGTGAACTCTCCATGATCCCGGCCAGCCCTATCCCGAGCGACAGAAGCAAGGCTCAGCATGGAATGACGCCCGGGATCAGGGCCGTCAGATTCTATGTCTGTGACGATGAAAAGGATTGGTTGTTTCATTGCGCAAGCTGCCGATAACGCTTCCAGTCCCACGGCGGTACTCCTTTCAGCAAGGTGGTCGGAAAGTCATCGAGACGCG
This sequence comes from Mesorhizobium sp. YR577, assembly GCF_900116595.1. Lineage (NCBI taxonomy): Bacteria > Pseudomonadati > Pseudomonadota > Alphaproteobacteria > Hyphomicrobiales > Phyllobacteriaceae > Mesorhizobium > Mesorhizobium sp. YR577. The sequence continues at coordinate 16,176 of NZ_FPBI01000016.1, forward strand.
CGGGCCAGCTGGCCAAGCGCTATCGGATAATCAGATATCTTCGGCGTTCAAGTCACAGGCATACTGCACTCAAAAACAAAGAGCCAAACAACTATAGTTTCGGCGCCTTCTGCCAGATAGCCATGCCAGGTGTAAACCATGAGACGAACTCGAAATTGATCAGATTGCCGCCATAAAGTTTTGGGAACTTTTTCAATGCACCATTTACGCGCTGATCCTCGTTTGGCATAGCAATGCAATAGGTATTGTCGAAAACCACGATTGCATCATCCGCTAGGTAGGGAAAAACGCTCTCAAATTCTGCAAGCATATCCGCCTCAAGATGGGAGGCATCAAGGAAAGCGAACCGCACCGATTTCGGCTCACAGCGCTCCTTGAGAACTGCGGGCACATTCACCCGACTGTCACCCTGAACCACCTCTACGCGATCTGCAACGCCCGCAGCGGAGAGATTTGCCTTAGCTTTCGCGACATTCTCCGGCTCCAGTTCAAAAGTCACAACTTTTCCACGGCAGCGGGCGTCAACAAGTGCCTGTGCAAGGACAATGGTTGTTGACCCCCAGTTAGTACCCGTCTCGACAATAAGTTCGTAGCGATCACGGTCCAAATGGCTTAGAAGAATGTAGTAGATCAATCCCCAGCCAGGATAACCGATTGTTGCCCCTGTTTGATCGCGAGCTTCATCAATCGCTCCCACTCCTGTTTCCAGGAATGCGAGGTGCCGATTTGGCAGCAATTGGCGGTCATAATCGAACATACGATGAAAAATAGGAGATCTCATATTGTCCAGGAGTCCTGCGTTATGATTGTTAGACAAGTTCCGCATTCGGGCGGTAGGGAAAATATTCCCACGACGACGGCAGGGTGACCAATCCCCAATGAGGCCTAGTTCCTGTTGTCACCGTGAGCACTTCATTTGGCTTTCGCCAAAGAAATTCGGTGCCGTCGACAATCGCAAGATTAGAGTGATAAATGCCTGCGTTAAAAGCAAGATTAGGAATTCTCAGTCGGACAGATGCTCGTCCGTGCTTGTCAGTCTTGATGCTTTTTGATCCCTGGTCAGTGGAAAATCCAGTGATATAAACACCATCCTGGGACCATATTGGAATTCCTAAAATTAAGTTCTTGCTTTTTATAGAGCACGTAAAATCGGCATTGAAGAAAAGTTCTTCTCCCTGCTTGATGGTTTTAATACGGTCCCCATTGGCATTGCTCCAGAAGGTAGCAACATTGGAGATCGCCTCGTTATTCTCAAAGAATTGTCCAACAACATGAGACAATCTATTGTCAACGAGTGGGTTTGGCTGCTGATCAAACTCACTCTCAAAAAAGGCTACTGCTTTTTCGGATTCACCTTTAAATACGACGTTACCCTTATTCATAACAATAGCACGATCACAAAACCGGGTAATATCATTCATACTGTGAGAAACCATAACGAAGGCCGAGTGCTCCCGCAGCGCACGGACCCGCGCAAGGCACTTCTGTCGGAAACGAAAGTCTCCAACAGCCAGGACTTCGTCGATGAAAAGCAGATCGGGGGCCGAGGTTGAAACGATGGAAAAGGCTAACCGCATAGCCATGCCGGACGAATAGCTAGCGATCGGCGCATCGATCGCATCCCCCAATTCGGAAAACTCTACGATCTCATCGAAGGCCGCTTCCAGCTGCGCTCGGCTTCGACCAAGGGCTGCGCCGCGCAGATAGATGTTTTCTCGTCCGCTTGCTGCTGGCTGAAACCCCGCGGTCAAATCGATCATCGATGCCGTCTTTCCAGCTACGGTTATCTGACCGCTGTCCGGCAGAATTTGTCCAGCCAACATCCTGAGCAGCGTGGTCTTGCCGGAACCATTCAGGCCGATAATGCCCAACGCTTCACCGCGTTGAAGGGAGAAACTGACATCCTTTACTGCGTAAAACTCGCCCTCCTGCAAAGTAGTGGCAGAGTCATCGTATTTTCTCCCGAGAAGAACTTTCGCCAAAGTTTTTCCCAAACGGCGTTGTGTGACAGCGCGGTTGCGTGCGTATATTTTGGAGACACTATCGACTTCCAAGATAACTTCGTTTTGCAATAGCATCATATGACACCACGAATACGGTATTCCATCAAATAGAAGACTCGCGCGGCGAACAAAGCGAGCAAGAGCGTCAAGCCGCAAAGCGCTACGAGAGGAAGTGGATGTGTAAGTGTCCCTACAAAAGTCAGATCCCGAGCTGCATGAATCAGTATTGCCAAGGGATTAACGCGTTCCAGCCATCTAAGCGGCCCGATCGCTGAAAGTGGAAAGATAACGCCGCTGAGAAAGATTCCGTAACGCATAACGACAATAACGACACTTTGCGTATCTGGCACAACAATATTTAAAATTGCGCACAACAAGCCAACTGATAGCGAAAATATAGCCCCCAAAGCAATGACGAACAATGCTAGCGGGGCCAGAGCACTCATAGGCGTCAAGAACAAGAGAATGACCGCAACGACCAGAAGCGCTCGCAGGAATGTTTCAAAGGCCAACGAGGCGAAGCTCGATGCAATTGCCACGCTTATCGGCAGGGACGTCTTCATAGCATCAGAGTTGCGGGATTTCACCACAGTAATTGGCTGTTCAATAAGCCCGGCAAAAAGCAGCCACAGGGTGACATTGAACGTTACATAGACGGCACGAGGCAAACCGTCGACCGCAGGGACCACGCCCGATACGGAGAGAAACACATAGACCGAAACAGGCAAGAGCGGCAGCGCGAAGTTCCAAAAGACTCCAAGCGTTGTTCCGCGATAGGCGGCCTTAAAATCGCGCTTGAAGGTCATCGCGACATGAGCACGATGCCGCCATACCTCGCTCAAAAGATGCACGACTGCAGAAGCAGTTTTATCGGCAAATCGACTGTCAGGACGGTAAACGCGGATGCGCGGGCGGTTGGATCGATCTTCAGACTCAGCCATTGCAGGAATGCTCATCAGTTGCGATCATTGCCTTGCCCGGTCTTCGCCTTAGGTCGATTGTTCTTCACCTGATAGACGGCGGTACGAAATCCTGCTCCAATTCGGGAAAGCTGCGGCAAGCCCTCAATTTCTGAGTCGACATATCGCTTGATTTCGGGCCAATCCGCAACGTCATAGTCATCGAAAAGTATATATCCTCCCGGGCGCACCAGGTCAAAGTAGTGATCGAAGTCAAACTTTACGCCCTCATAACTATGATCACCATCAATGACCAAAATATCGTAACTGCGTTTTCTTGCTTCTTTCAAAGCAGCGGGATCACTAGACATATGCTTGATTATGGTAAAATCCGCCGTGGGGATAGGCGCCAGAGACCAATTTTGCCGTAACGTCGCCTCGCTAATCTTGGCGCCAGTCAGCAGATCCCGATTGTTGGTGCCATAGTAACCGTCGAGGGGATCGATCACGGTTATATGCACAGAATCGGACTCGTTCGCAGCAGCCTCGTACATGGCCGCGGCTCCGATGCCAAACAACGTACCAATTTCGAGAATCGAGACGTCACCACGCTTCGTACCGGACGCGATTAGGCTTCGCAGGACGATGGTCTCCACGCTGGTTGCGATGCGACCCTTCATCATATTTTCGAGGAGGCAGGCGCGGTGAGCAAGATATCCGACGCGCTTGCTATCCAAATCTAGTCCCAGTGGCTTTGCCCAGTCCGAAATCAGTATTGCTATTTGCGCTTCATTCAATGTCCTATTGAAGGCTTGAAAACGGGACATATTGAACACAGCGGCCGACTTGACGAGCTCTGCGACAGTGGCGGTGGTTGCTAAAGCTTCCTCGGCCTTTGCATTCGTTGCTGGTTGGACTTTTTCCAATTGGGATAACTTCTCAGCCAGTTTCTCGGCAGCTGAGAAATGCTCGTCGCTCATACCGTGCAAAGTTTGGATTTGCACGTCAATGGAATTGGCCCGGGACGCGAAAGCCTGTTCTATCTCGGTTCGGGATTGAGTGATGGCCTGGCGAGAAGCGCGAATTTCATTGGCAAGCCCATCACGAATGGCTTTCGCGCTTACACTGATCTGGTGTTCGATTCCTCGCCGGAATATAAATTGAACGAAGCCGATCAAAGCCATCAGTCCAGCCGCCATCGCTAGACTAGCTGCAGCAGCCCAAGCCATTATCGACCAAACCGGAAACGCGAACCCGCATACGACAAGCATCGCGATTGCAAGGGCCAGGACCGAACTCGCCACCTTGTGACGATGTGCCTTGCGCAAGCACCACATTGCGAACTGACCGGCACGATTGACAACCAAACTATTGCCGCGCGCCCAGAGCACGAAACGTTCATAACTCGAATGGCTGGACATATATGTAATCGGTTTCGGTTGGGTCAGCGGACGCCTGTCGGCAGAACCATTCACCACAGAGGCTGACGTTAACACACTTGTCTTCGTGTTTCCCGCCTTTTGAGGGTTTTTCTTCTCAATTATTACACGAAAAGCTTCCGAGACGCTATCAACACCCGGATCTTCCCTGAACGCAACTATATTACCCCAAGAATCGCTTAACAATTCTTCGCCTGGGAAGGGCACGAGACGTCGCCAATCATGCTGTATACCATATCGTAGGATCGGATGCCATTCGCTTAGATAGACGGCATAACCCTTTTCTCGAAGATATAGTGCAACGTCTTTATAGGTATGTCCTAGTGGGACTGTCTTGTAATCCTCGAATTCGCACTCAATAACGTCAGGCCGTACCTGATCCCAGGGAACGCCCTTGAGAACTGAGAAATCGAAACCTTCGACGTCGATCTTGAGAAAATCGACGTGGTGAATACGACGTTGCGTAATGATTTCGCCGACCGTTGTGACATCAACCTTGCCATCCTCGCGATGCGTGTCGCGGAATGCATGAAGCCCAGATATTCCAGTGCTTTCTTCAGAACGAAAAAACGAAACACCCTGCGCTGGTCGATCGCTCACAGCACGGGGATCGATCAACACATTGTTGTGGGTTCCGAAACGCTTAACAAGCTTCTGTCGGTTAATTGGATCCGGTTCAAAACAATGAACTGTCCAGCCAAGGTTGTCAAAATAGGCAGCGCTGGTGCCAAAATGCGCACCGACATCTAGCATCACCCGACCGGGTCCCGTTCGGTTTCCCAATAGATGTGCAACTACTTCGGTCTCATCAACCCGCACATGACTGTCGCGCGAGTACTCGCCTAGGTTTTGTTCATTGCGGCTGATAACGTTTCCGGTGTTCATATTGCTTCTCTTTTCTCTGGCAGCCTCCTCCACAACGGCTGTGAAACGGCGACGAATGACATGAATATCGTGATCTGAAAACGCGACTGTACGCGCGTGCGCAACCAAGGACTCCCTTATCTCGGCGCTGAGCATTAGTTTTTGGATACCCGCCATCACCACTGCAACGTCTGGCGTATCGATTACGAAGGCACAGCTCTTTCCATTGAGATAAGCTATGGTTGCCGTTTCACTTGGACCGTGAGCAATGAGGGGCACGCCACTAGCCAAACACTCGGGCAATTTGTTCGCCATCGACAGTGAGATGTATCGCAAACTGTCGGCATCGAAATTGTATCCGATCAAAACCGCATCGCCACCTGCGAGCCACACCTTGTAGTCGCTAGCAGAAAGTTCATCGGTCTTAAAGTGGGTGTGCTTGAGCGCCCGAAAATTCGCAGCCTGCCTATTTTTCCAGAGCGGCCTCGTCTTGATTTCAAGGCGGATATCTGTCCCATCAGTCGCTATATTCTCTACAGCCTCCGCTACCCGCTGAATGCTGCACGCCGTCATATTATCGGCAAGCGCTCCTGCATAGCGAATGACAAAACCGTCGGAGGAATTGCGAACCCGATCTGGCCAATCCGAGGGATCGACACCATTGGCAAAAGCCTCGAATTCATAGCCGTAACGTGTTTTGAAAGCAGACGACATCTGGTCGCATATTGAAAGCCTGCGGACTGAATGCTTCAGAAGCCAAAGCCAATCGAGATTGAAGGTGGCGAATTGTACCTGATCATCAACCTCTAACCTCGCAGGCCAGTCGTCCATAACCCATGTTATCAGGGGAACTTCCTGCCTAGTTTTGATCGTATCCATCGCGAAACGATGCAACGCGGACGCATCAGGCACTGGACGGTAGAGTATAACCTGTGGATCAAAATCCTCGACTATGGCGCTCAATGCGTTATAGGTGTTCAATTCGAAGAATTGCGATGTAACGCCATTCTTAATCAATCCAAGCCTGTCACCGCCTTTGAAGAAGACTTGAAGATAATTTTCAACTGGCCAGTCAGCAAAATAGTTGAATTTTATTTCGCCGGTGGCAGTGCCGTCTCCACGGGCGGTGAGGTCGAACACAAGAATCCGTGGAAAATCCGTAGGTCTCACAACCGACTGAGTTCGAGAATCCTCAATTCTAGTCGAACTAGGCGCCAAAGCTCTTTGTGACCAATATGTCATTGCATAAACTTGCCTGCGAGTTTTCTTACCGCTTTGGCAATTGTCGGCCACGACCGTGTTCTCAATTGATTATCCTTCTCCAGCGTTGCGGAAATCGGTCTAAATGCAGCCGGCTTTCTTTCCGCGCCGATCTGCAAGCGTGCGCCCTTGAATTTGTTCTTGAACGTATGTTCAATGGTAACCGCATGAGTTCCAGCGGCAAACTGAAGTATTTTACGATCGCTCTCAAACGGTCCCTCGCCGTCTCTGCAGAGGGAGATCGACAGCTCTGCTGGCTGAGTCAATTCAAATTTCAGGTCACCAACTATCCTGTCTCCCTTATTTACTGAACCTGTAAATCTGTACATCAAATGATTTTCGGTACTTCCAGTCGGAATCAAAAATCGCTCGCCATCCAACTGGACTTGACCGGAGGGTTCCAGCCGAGCTTCAGAGAAAAGCGGCGGCGAGACGTCCTTATGCAGAGACATTAGTGCTATTGGCTCAAGGTAGCATTCACTCGCAACCATATTGGTAGCTGCCCGTGCCACAGCCTGGCTATGAAGGATATGAGTTTCCGGATGGTGCCTAAGCACATCGTGAACCAAATTTGAATTTGCAGATGAAATATCCTCTTGAGCTGATAGATTTTGGATAAAGTCTGTGTATCTAAATTTGTGCGCGATCCGTTGCCAGACCCGCCATACAGGATCATCTGCGACGTCACTGTGGGCGCCACTCAAAATAGCTTCGAGCACACAGTCATATGCTAGACGCCGGTCTGCCATTTCCACCGCCTTGCGCAATTCGGGCTCCCAAAAATTGTCTAGGAAACTGATGAATTCAGGATCTCCAGCTGCATAGATGGCGTTGCCATTAATATGTCGGCTAAACGATTTCGCCAGTCTGGCAGTGCCGCGGTAGGCACTCCCCATTACAAAGAATGGTTCCGAGTCGCTTACGATAGTAGACAACCTTTGTAACCAACCAGGACGGATAGGGATGCAATCGGTCTCCATGAGAAAGACGTATCGACCGTATTCGCTGGCGAGGCGCATGGTTTTGAAAAACTGGTTGTTTGGTCCGGCCTTGTAACCTTGAGTACCCACAGGCTTATGGTATGAACGGGAATACGTATCTTCCTCGCCGTCCAAATCAAGAGAATGAATGACAATGCTATCGAAGTAGCGGTTGAGCTTGAGGTGATCAAATTTTTCACGAATCTCGGCTGACGCGTCCTCCATAGCGCGATTGAAGACGAAGACCAGTTTTGGCAACGCAGATTCAGTTGCATGCAAGAAAGGTGCAAACGCAGCTTGCGACCAAAGCTGAAAATTTGCGAGAATCTGGTCCTTTTCCTTCACCGTGCATGGAATGATAACCGCGCCAAGTTGAGAAGCGCCGGTCAGCTTCTCTAACGGTTCAAACGGGAAAATCGCATTGTCCAACAAAGCAGAATTTGGATTGCAATTGACAATTCTTGAGTGGACAGAGTTTTCAAAAAAATCGTCGCGAAGCACTCGAAATGCTCGGAGATGAAGGTCACCTTGATGCACATCGGGGTTCGGTACGTTGTACCGGTCTCCCGCGCGTTGATAATCGTCAAAGAAATAGTTCGGATTGTGAGTCGGCGTTTTTGTCATACGAAGCGCAACTCCCTCGCCTCTCTCAGCCTCGGGGAGGAGTTCCACGTAGCGCAGATCGATACCTATCAAGCCTATTTTGTCATATCCCAAATAGGAACAAAATCGAACTGCATACGCGCCTGTCGTAACTTTCGAAGTGTCCGACGTCTGAAACGCTACAGATTGGATAAACTTGCGCCCAGTTGTCGCACCGCGGCGCTTGTACCAGTAGGGATGAAATTGATCACTCGACCAAAATCGGTCATCAGCGATACATTCGGGATGAAGTTCGAAGAACGAACCATGAACGAACGCGCCCTTAACAAGCTCTTCACAAACTAGACGTTTTATTTCGGCATGGTGCGTCTGAATCAACTGGTCATCGAGGCAGCAATAATAGGTTGGATACCAGCCAATGCGATCCCAGTGACGATACGCTGCGTTCATACCCAACGTGTCACAATTCTGGAGGCTTTGAAGATCAAAACCTCGAAGAGATGGTCCATTGCCAATTGCAATGATCGTACGATTTTGACTCATCAAAGTACCTTCAAAGCATATGTTTTCAGACACACCACAAACCGCCAAAAGCTTCCCACTTAGACCCGGCGAAGCACGTCCTAGTCCTGCTCGAAGCATACATAACATTGTCCGAAATGGTTGCAACATCACTGGCAGGATCGAACTCCTTATCACTCATAGCTCCTCAGCCAAGGGGGTGTATATGAGTGAACTGGCCGTGAAAAGATCAAACCGCAAAGTCAGAGCAGACCCGGATATTCTTGAGTAGATTGATGACAAGGTGGTGCTGGCGTTTCAGCTTGATTGCTTCGCGGGCCGGGCGGGTTCGACCCCTAGGCGCAGAAGAAGCGCAATTTCGCCGGTGACATTTGCGCTCCGGCCCCACCGATCGCGGAAGATGAAAGGGCGGAGATGGAATAGAGGCCGGCCAAGCTCGCCGTCGCGGATCGCGGTCCTGGCGAGGCTAGTGGGCAGCGCAACGGCTGCCCGGTCTCGCCTATCGCCCCGGCCGAAAACCCCGTGTCGGGGACGCGATCGGCGCGATCTCACCGATCGGATCGTTGCTTATCTCGAAGGGAGTCTGGCCCTCGAGCGCGGCGAACCCACCGTGCTGAGCATTGCTTTGCGGGTCACCTTCCGACCATTGGGCGGGAAGAACTTAACGCAAGCCTTGCAGCCGGGGCCACAAGATCAGCAAGCTTCGCCGACACAGGACAGGCTGGGCTCACGGACTGCACCACGATGGCGATCTTTGACGGAATCTCCACCGACTTCAGACTGTGCCGCCTAGTCGAGTCCTAAAACAAGGTAGTGTACTCGACCCGTGGATAAACCTCTAGTTGACCACCGACAGTTGCGTTGAACACCTGTATGCCGGCTTTGTCGAGCACCTGCCTAGAATAATGGTGGTGCTCAAGCATCTTGTCGACCTGCGGATGGTGCCATTCGCGGCCCTTTCCGAAGTAGCTCGGATCAAAATGGTTTGGGTCGTCGTCTTTCGTTGAAGTCAAAAGAAGACCGTCTTGACCAATTTTGCGTCCCTCCTGCTGCGCACTGGAAGGGATGCTGTAGGACGTATCACAGCCAATAAGGTAGATCGGGTCGAAGCCCAAATATGTGGCTAGCTGAAGCATGGTTATGGCCACAGTATAAGGCTGAGCAACTCGCAAATTTGCATCCAGAGAGAAAGCCGAGTCGGGAGGACTTCTGAAAGCATTCGCTTCCTCATTGAAGTAATACCTATTCGGCGCTGGCGGTATGACTGAATAAGTATCGATCACTGTACCGGAACCGTCGTGAAGTCGAAGTTCTCTCGGAAAGAAGGCGATCATGTCGGGATTGGCATCCAACATGGCAACTATATCAGACGCGCGGTCCCGAGTTACGCGAGAATCGACACATGTGTAGAATTTCGGACGCCATTTAATTCGGTCGAAAAGAAGAAAAGCAGCATTGCATGCGAAGACGTTCTCCTTATCGAGCAAATTAAGATCCATCTTGTTCAAGGAAGGACCATTGCCGACCACGAAGCACCGCTGGCCCTTGTAGGCGTGACGCAATGATCGAAGATCGGTCGGACGTCGTTCAACAAAACGGACGTCAGATATCAGAGCAGGCTTGGCCGGGCTCGCAATCTGAACCCGATACCCGCTGTGATCATGCTTGAACGCATGGGCGACCCTTATGACATTCTTCCCTGGCCTCACAATTATCTGAACAGGCTGCGATCCCTCGAAGGGGGTCGTGCCGTCTCGATTAAGGCTAACACTCAGGATAGCTTCGTTGTCGACCTGAAGACTCGCCAGAGCCTCCACCGAGGCGCCAGCGGCGACAGGCTTTGAATCAGAAAGGGTTAGATATGTGTCCGCGGCTGCGCCGTGAACGTGATATGTATCACCCAGCAACTTCACTCCAGGAGAAGCGAAGATCGTACCGGCAGTCGCAGATCGGAAAACTACATCTTCAACCTTTGTGACAGGACTCGCAACATTCCAGTTGTGTTCCGAGTAGTTGTAGCGGTAGAGCTTTGGTTGTTGGAGGCGAGAAGCGTCTATTGGTCGAAACGCCACGGAGTCGACTTCCGAATGATACTTGTTAAGGTCTGTAGAGATCTGCCCCGTATGTCTGCGGTGAAATCCGGTTATTGTGTCAACTGTGTTGAACGCGGCGAATTGCGCGAATTTTCTCCACAAGTTCCAGTCACCAGCTACTTTGATCTCGGCGTCCAAACCACCGGCACGTTTCCATAGATCAGGCGTCCAAAAGACGCCTTCTTGCTGAATGAAACGTCCGCCTCGACCGTCACAACGACCGCGGGCAATGAGGGTGGTTGGATAAACATAGGGCGGATGGACAACTAACACGGTACCGTGTTCATCTACTTGAGCGATGCGACCACCGAGCCAGCTGACATCTTGATATCGGCTGCTTACGGCAAGGGCTGCGTTTATCGCACCACTGCTGAGCAAATCGTCCGTATTGATCCACGTCATAAGCGCAGAGTCGTCGATCGGGAGATTAGCGAAGCCTCTGTTTATTGCATCGTACATGCCGTTGTCCGGAGTCGATGCCAAAGTCATTGTGATCGATCGGCAATATATTCCCTGTCCATCAGCAAGGCGGTCAATGAAACTCTGCACAATGGCGCAGGTGTTGTCCGATGAACCGCCGTCCTGTACATGGTAATGTAGGTCGAAGTCACCAGACTGAGATATAACGGAAGATATCGTCTGCGAAATGAACCGGGCTGAATTATAAGCCGGTGTCACGATGGAAACTGCTGTCACATTTACCCCTTAAAGTCGCCATTCGGCGAGCTTTGTGCCATCCGGTCGGACGAAATACAAGTCGATTTGCCAAAGAGCGTTGTCATAGGGTCGCCACTTCGGTTCGGCTATGTCGATGCAGCGCAGCCCGAATTCTTCCTCGAAGTGAACCGCCATTTGCCCAAATCGGCGCGTGGCTGGACCAAAATTGTATGTCTCGAAAATAACGAAATCGCAGCGTTCCATGAAACGGTTGGCACCGGAAAGGATAGAGCGCTCCGCTCCATGAACATCAAGTTTTAGGGCGAAACGTCCATCGAGCGACCGTTCTCGAATTATGGTATCCAATGTCACCTTTGGAACACGGATGGCGTTTTTCTCTGGTTGGTCTATTAGAGCGCCTCCGTAAGGATTTGCAGGATCAAAGCGGAAGTAGGAGTCTCCGTCAACGTCGCCTGCGGCCGCGATCAGGACTTCAACTTGCCCACCGATCTTGGCCCCTGTTTCCTCTAAACTCGGCTGCCACGCTGGCGCCGCTTCAAAAAAGAAGATCGAGGAGTCCGGCCAATGAGTCCTAACCTTTGGTCCCCAAAGGCCACGCGCTGCCCCGATATCGAAGAAATGATCGAATTTAACTCCCCATGCGGCCATTCGCTCTAGCGTCGAGTCGTGAGAGGTCGGAAGATCAAGCAGCATTCGTGGGTCTCCATTTGGACGCAAGCGCAGCAAAAAGAGCATTTGTTGATCTATAGGGCAATAGGATAAGGTTAATTCAGTTCAGTGACCCGAAGGACCGTAGAATAGTTGGCCGGGTGAGGTGTACATCATCGATGAGCTTCAATCGTCATCGACCGGAAACGACCCGCAAACCTGACTGCGATTGGAGCCCGATAGTGGCCTATGGGACACGCAGCAGTTTCTCATATCTTTTGATCAGCCGGCCCCTTTTCAGACGCGAGAGCTTCTGAAGCCAGAAGATTCCATCCAGTTGATCAATCTCGTGCTGGTGGCAGACCGACAGCAGACCATCGGCCTCCTCGATCCGCTCGATGCCCTCCAGATCCTGATAGGATAGGCGGATGCGGGCATGGCGTTCGATGTCCTCCGTAACTCCTGGCATCGAGATGCTGCCTTCCGTGTGCCGGATCATTTCGCCGGAGGTCCAAAGGATGGAGGGATTAACGTAAGTCCGGAGCCCTGCTGCCGGCGACACCTCGATCACGACAAGCCGCTTCAAAATGCCGATGTGCGGGGCGGTGATCCCGATACCAGGCGCTGCGTGCATTGTGTCCGCCAGGTCGGTGACGAGACGGCGCAACTCTTCGTCGAAGACCGAAATGGGCTCGGCGACAGCGCGAAGGCGATGGTCGGGAAATCTCACGATCGACCGAACCGTCATAGGTCACTCCACGGGATAAAACGGCAGCTACCAGCAGCTGCCTGCGAAGTCAGGTGATCTTCAGGCCGATCTTGTGACGCTTCGCCGGCGGAGCCACGGGCTCACCTAATATGGATCACAAACTCGCGCCCAGGTCAGGTCTGACTCGAACGCCGGGTAAGCCGCACACCTGGCCCACCGCCATTCTCTGGGATAAATTCGACACCTGCAGTTTCCAAGGCTGAAGATAGTGCCGTTAGTGTCGTCTGACGCGGAATGGTTTGAGCGCTTTCAATTCTGGCAAGGGTTCGAATTGTTACGCCAGATGCGGCCGCCAAATCGTCTCTCGTCCAATCAATCAGCGCACGTGCGGCCCGTATTTGCTCAGGACGTATGTCCTTTTTCATGACATTTCTTCTTGATAAAGTCACAAAAAGTGACATATTGGTCAAAACTCGGTCGCACAAGGTGCTCACAACACCCAGCGCGACCTGACCATAACCTAAGCTGTTGAGGAGCTCGGATCGTGGCTGATTCCGATCATAGCATGAGTTTTGCCTGCGTCACCCGGCGGATGGCGCTTGGCGGTGGGGTTGTTGCTGCAACCGGCTGGGCGCTTGGCGGGAATGCGCGGGCTCGAAGCCTTGCCATCACGGAGGGCAGCCCCATCTCAGCGCCCGACCCGGCGCTGGCGCTCTGGCGAGAGTGGCAGGCGGCGCATGAGCTGGCCGAGCGGCTTCACCTCAGGCAGCAGGAGCTGGAAGTTGAACTTGCCGAGCGGGTGGATTGTCTGTGCACGGTTATCAACGTTCCTGATGGCGGGGACATGATCATCTGTTCGAAGGCAGCACTTGATCGGACTATCGGCGACCGGACGGACATGGCTGCCATTCGCGCCCGGGCGGAAGCCGATCTGGCGGAACGGCAAGCACGCTGGGATGCCGCCGACAGGGAGATTGGCTATTCGGTCGGGCTGAAGGCCGAGCGGGAGGCTGAACAACGCGAGGAGAGTTTGCTCAAAGCATTGTCTGTCATGCCCGCCACCTCGCTCGCGGGCGTGGCGGGCAAGCTCGATGCGGTGATGCGTAGGGACGAGGCCTGGGAAGACTATTCAAAGCATCCCTGGCCGCAAATCCTCTCGGCGCGCGAGGATCTGGTGCGGATTGGTCGAGAGATGGCGCCTGAGCAGATTTTCCCGGGAGGATCAGATTGCCCGGCAAAGCTTGCAACTGATGCGGCAAGATCTGGATGACGAGACTTGAGGCCAGCGGTGGAGTCTCCTGTTGTGGAGGAGTTTCTTCCTGCTTTCTAAGGGTTTCTCCCGTTTCCTGCTTCATCGGACAAGTAAACCGGGCATTTCAGCCGGCGATTTCCCTGTAAGGAACGGCGTCGGCAGAGCCGGCCAGGGCCCAGCCGTCTTGGGCGGCCCTGGTCGGCTCAACCTGATCTTGGCGTTGATAGCCAGCCGGCATCGGGTTGGATGCGGTGGCCTCGCAGGGACACAGGATAATCCGCCGCTGGCGACATTCTTTGAAACGTAGGAGAAGGCGACGAGATGATGATCGGAGATCGAACAGGTTCCTCAGGCAACGGGGCGGCTCATGCTATTCACCGTCATTCCGGGCGTGCCGTGGAACGAAGGCGGAATGATGAGGCGCTCGCTTGCGCTAGAGAATTCATCGCAACTGTCGGCTGCGAGACCCCTCGCGATCCTACAAAACCGACCGCAATAAGCGCTCCTGATCCTGCTGCCCTGGCGGGGTTGCTTGGCTCGCGATTTGACCAGACAGCCGTTTTGGTTGCCGCCTGGTGTGCGTTGCTGGTGCGCTGTGAAGGTTCGGATGGCAGCTACGAAACCTGGAAACAAGTCTTCGCAAGACTGCACGACGCCACGCCTCCCGGATGATCGAGATCCGATCTCATTGACTCGACCTTCAGCCAGGCCGTGAGGCTTTCTTGGCATCAAGGGCAGGGCTCCGGCTTCGAGTGTATTATGCGTTCACACTCTTGCGTGGCCAGCCGTCTGCACCATTGGCCCGGGCTGCCGCAGCCTTCGCCGGCCATAGACTTCATCGGTGAGTACGATCCCGATGAAGCCGCTGCCGTCATTCGTGCCGATCCGGTTCGTGCGTTCACATGGAAAAAGACCGGCGAGCAGGCGATCGGGCGGGGCGCTCAGACGTCGTATGCGGTCTGACCTGACCTTGCCAGCTCAGGTGAGGGCGAATCCGGCGATGAGAATTACATACCGTGGGGTATCGATTTCTCAAAGCGCACGCCGTACCTCTGGGCCGGGCTGGCGAAGGCGCCACTCGACAAGATCGATGAGCTTGAGGCGCGGGTCGTCGCGTTGGAAGGTTGATCGGCGTTAGTTTGGGTCGAGCGATTGACGATGCCTGCGGGAACGCGGTAGCACAGTTGACCACAACGCTGAGGAACCGCGACCTTGTTCACAATGGCGAGTTGCAATGATTTCATCGCGCTGAAACGCCAGTACCGGTCAAAATACAAGGAATATGGGAGCGAATGGAGCCTGAAAGAATACGGGTCTCTGTTAATCTACGACTTTATAAAGAAGAATAAAGTCAAGCGCGTCTTAGAGTTTGGCCCAGGCTTCAACCTTTTCTTTTCCGAGCAACTTCAAGAGTTCGGCGTCGATTATTGGGCCATTGACGATTCCATCAGCACGCTTGGGATTGGGCCGAACGCTAGTCGCGCAAACGAGGTTATTGCGAAGCGGCGCGCGAACGGGCATCAACACGTACACGGCCTCTTGGGTGATAAAGCCAATGGGTTGCCAGTCGGCTATTTCGATCTTGTGTTTTCAATTTCCGTGGTTGAGCACATCGATGACGCGGTAATGCCTGCGGTGGTCGCCGACGCAAAACGAGTGCTTAACGCAAGTGGCGTCATGCTAAACACCGTCGATACGTACTATGGGTCGAAGAAACACTTGCAGTGGCACGGGAGCGTGCGGGGCGCAGGTATGACGGTTCCGCTGCCGCATCGTCTTGAATGGAGCTTCTCGGGCCACCACACGACATTTCTGGAGCGCCAAGACGTAAGGTATGTGATTTACAACTCAATCGGCAATTCCGATGTGTGGAAGACCGACACTCCATATCTGTCACAATTCGCTACTGCGGCTCATCTCGCGCACCTGTAACCCCGCTTCCTCGGCGCGACCTCCTACATTTCCGCCATCTCCGCCTATCGAATTGGCTAAAATTTCACCATAACGCCATACCAGGCCTTCTGGACATCTATCAGCCGATAATCGCTCGCGCCGAATTGACGGCAGACCGTCTCCATCCCCTTGTGGGAGAAATGGGTAACGTGAACATGCGGCAAGGCAAACAGATGTCCGGGCGTCGTGAGATTGTCGGTATGAAGTTGCCGCCAGGATACACGGTCCACAAAGGGCACTGATAGATAGACACACGCCCCGCGGTCTTTAGCTGCTTCCAGCATCTCAGCGATAACCGGTCTCGGCTGGTGGATATGTTCGAGCACGCTGACACAAGTTAGAAGGCCGAAATCTTGAACGCTATCTTTGTTCCAAAGCTCTGAACGAAGGTCTAGCAGGCTGTTGAAGAAGTCAGTCGCGTTCGCAGACGAAGCCTGAATCGTCGCCGTTGTGAATGTAGAAGTGCCCGACGAGGCGGCCGGCGGTGCCCATTGCGGCCCATCCTCGACCGCAGACGGGGTCGTTGTCGTCTTGTCCTTCCCACGAGAACTCCGCGCAGGCCGATCCGTCGCGCGCGCCGTAGCGGACGTCGAGGAAGCCCTTGAGCGCGCCGAAGGCGATTTCGCCGTCCGTGGCGCCTTTGAAGCTGAGATGCGCCTCCTCGACCAGGCCGAGGAAGTCATTGTCCCAGTTGTCCATCTCGACAATGCGCCAGCGGCCGGCAAAGGCCTTGGCGAAGGCCGGAACCTTTGCCATCAGGCGGTCTCCGTCATGAGCTTGGGCAGCCGCACCAGATTGTAGGCGGCTGCCGCGAAGGTGAAGGCCCATCCGACACGGTCGCGACCGCGGAACTTCGTCTTGTCCTGCCCCGCGACCGTCTTGATCCAGCCGAACGCCTCCTCGATGCGCTTCCTGATGCGCTGGCTGGCGGCATAGCCGCCGTGGCGGGTCGTGCGGCCGTCGATCGCCGAACGTCGGCCGCTGGTGTTCCGCGCCACGTGCGGCGTCACCTTCATCGAGCGCAACTCGTTGACGAGGTCCTCCGTGTCGTAAGCCTTGTCGGCGCCGAGCGTGATCCGCCGTGGCCGATCGGCCAGGGGCTCGATCATATGCAGCGCCGCCACCCGCTCGGCATGCCCGTCGGCGAAGGTCAGGCAGGCGTCGACCAGAAGACCGTGGCGGTTCTCCATCAGGCCATGCCCCATGAAGCACAGCTTCGCCTCCTTGCCCTTGCCCTTCTTGTAGGGTCTGGCCTCCGGGTCGGTGGTCGAGCCATGGGTGTCGTTGGCCCGCTTCTGCCCGTGGAAATCCGCTTCGGCATTGCGCCCACCGCCTTGAACCGGCGGCTCACCGGAGCCATCCCTCGGCTTGACGCTCTTCATCGACGCCCAGGCCTCGATCAGCGTGCCGTCGACCGAGAAGTGATCGCTCGACAGAAGCCGCTTGACCCTGGGCTGCGCCAGCACCGCCGCCAGGAACTTCGCCGCGATGTCGCCTTCCAGCAGCCGGTCGCGGTTCTTTGAGAATGTCGAGTGGTTCCACGCCGCGTCATCAACCCCGATGCCGACGAACCAGCGGAACAGAAGATCGTATTCCAGCCGCTCCATCAGGAGCCGTTCCGAGCGGATCGAGTAGAACGCCTGAAGGAGCATCGCCCGCAGCAGCTTCTCCGGCGGGATCGACGGCCGCCCGATCGGAGAATAGAGCGCCGCAAACTCCCCTTTCAACGCGTCGAGCGCCTCGTTCACGATCATCCGGATCGCTCGCAGCGGATGGTCGCGCCGAACCCGAGCCTCCAGATCCACGTAGCTGAAAAGCTCGCCCGTCCGCTTGTCCTCACCGCGCATGCATCGGTCTCCGAATCCCTTCGAAGACAATGAATCACGGCGAACGCCCTGCGGCGAGCGGCTTTTTCAACAGCCTGCTAGACCAAATTCCTTCCGACCATGGGTGGTGGCAAAATCGTCGAGATCGAACCCTATTCCCGGTATTCCTCGACGTTTAGCGGCAAGCAGCAGCGATCCGATGCCGCAACCGACGTCGACCATCGGGCCCCGCGCGCCATTTTCCGTCA
Organism: Mesorhizobium sp. YR577; assembly: GCF_900116595.1. Lineage (NCBI taxonomy): Bacteria > Pseudomonadati > Pseudomonadota > Alphaproteobacteria > Hyphomicrobiales > Phyllobacteriaceae > Mesorhizobium > Mesorhizobium sp. YR577. The sequence continues at coordinate 34,153 of NZ_FPBI01000016.1, forward strand.
GAAGATCGAGAAGCTTTTCGGACCATCCGAGGTTCCGTTCAAGGACACTAATGTGCCACGCGGTCTGATCGGTTTCCGGATTCGGCTTCGATTGCGGGCTGGAAAAACTTTCGCACTCCATGCAGTAAAATAGATGCGTCGTTCCACCGATCTTGCGCGGCCATTCCTTTACCCACGCCATGTTGGGTGACGCACAAATCGGGCAGGTTTCGGGTAGATTCAATACGTTGTCCCTCCGCAGCGCCGCATAACATCATAGGGGCTGCGCAGGAGCAACAGCTAAGCTGGATGTTGCGAGGTCAGCGGTAGCGCGCTGAGAAAGTCCCCGGCACCTGCTTAAGATGCCGGGGTGCCTTTCTCCGGTCTCGGTTGAAGCTTTCTGCCAGAACGCATCTGCCGCAGAAAAAGGCTACCGCTACAAAAGCACGCCATCATTCCTGCGACAATCCAGCCTCGGTGTGCCCGGTGCGCGGCGAGATTCGTCTCATCCTGATCGTCGCGCTATACCGCTCGCCATCATTCCGGGCGTGCCGAGGAACGAAGCCGGAATGACGTGGCGCTCGCTTGTGCCAGAGCCTTCATGGCAACTGTCGCCTGCGAAACACATCGTGATCCTGCAAAACCGAGAGCAATCAGCGCTCCTGATCCTGCTACCCTAGCGGAGTTGCTCGGCAGGAGATTTGACCAGACAGCCGTTTTGGTAGCCGCATGGTGCGCGTTGCTGGCGCGGTGTGAAGGCTCGGATGCCAGCTACGAAACCTGGAAACAGGTTTTCGTTAGGCTGCATGAAGCCACGCCAACAGGATGAACGAGATCCGATGTCATCGAGTGGGATGTTTGTACAGGCCGTGATGCTTTCCTGGCATCAAGGGCAGGGGGCTCCGACTTCGAGTGTATTAGCCATTCATACTCTTGCGTGGCCGCCCACCCTTTGCGCCATTAGCCCGGGCTGCCGCAGCCTTCGCCGGCGATGTGGTTTGACCGGCCCGCCTGGTCATGTAGGCCTTGGTGCCGAAGATGCCAGCAGCAGACCCAGAATCGAAAGATCGACGTCCAACGCCTCCCAATGCAAACCGTAGCCTGCCCCAAGGATCGCGATCATGGCGAGCTGGTCGTCGGTAGCTTCTTCCAGACCTTGGGCCGTGCGGTGGAAATGCGAAGGTACCATCATTCGTCAGATCGACCGTGACGCGACCGTTCTGCTTGTCAAATCTCCTGCTCGTCCGTCGGCAGGTCAGCCGTTTACTATGGATCGCTAACTCGCCCCCCGGGTTGCGAGCGACACGACCGCGAGGCAAGCCGCACGCCTAATCCAGCACCGTTCTCTGGAATGGATTCGATTCCGGCAGTTTGCAATGAGACGACTGGAGCGGTTTCACTCTCGGGTTCGCGACACCTGACGATCTGGCGCGGCTCGTCCGTCAGATGTCAGCGAGGGAGTTTTTCCCGGCGGATCGGACTGCCAGGTAAGGCTGGAAACGGGACGATCAAAGGGCAAGGTCGGCGTCAAGCTGAAGTGACAGTGGTACTGCCTTCTCGAGCCGCGGCGAGGAGCTCATTGATCCCGTCAGAGTCGCATTCCACGCAAAGGACAGCTTGTAGGCCACCTTCGGTGGAACGGTCGGCTTCCACACCGAAGCTGACTTCGGAGGTGAATAGGAAACCAATCCATCGGCCTATTATGTGTCTAAAGTCGCATAAGATGCAGAGAGAAATGGTTCCATTCCATTGTGACAAGGAGCCTTGTATGGGAGCACGAGCGGGACGGTCGACTTCGACTTTCAGGTCCGTTGGAATCAGGATGGTGCCGGCGACTTTATGGCAGTCGGCATTTGATATGTGCACGGTGCATTCCTCGAACGAAAAAGCCCGCTGCCGGGAGGAGGTGGCAGCGGGCTTGATTTCGAAAACGGTGCGGAAGGAGGTGCACCGCATTCAACGCCAGCATCACATCTGGGAGGAGTAGATGGCTGACGAATCAATGATAGCGAGCGCATCAAATATTGCAATGCACAAATATCTATTTTGCACTGCAATAGCCGGTCGGTCTGGATCGAAGAGATTTGGAGTGCTGGCTCACACAGTGCGGTCAGACACGAGATGATGTTGCGGCCAGACGGTTTTCGTCGTCGATCAAGCTAAGACGGGCAGGCGCCTCATTGCCCCAGGTCCAGAGCACGAGGTTTAGGTCGACCTCGGACGCGCCGGGGGCAAAGCTTCTGACAACCAACGCATGATAGCCACCGGCAATCAGCCGTCGGGCAAAGGCTTGCGTTCTGGCCTCTCCGGTTGCCTTCATCTGGTTGCGCCATGTGCTGTCTGCCAGCGCGGCCGTATCCAGACCTTCTGCCTCGAGGGCTTGCTCATCCCGGCAATCGAAAACTCCATCGATCTCGGCATCGTAGCAAACCAATGTCGTCGGCTGGAGATTGCCGACCTGATTGGCTTCGCGCAGTGCCGTCATCACCGACAGAGACGCATAGAGTGCCGGCACGCCTTTCGGATTGAATCGCCCACCGTAGAGTTCGGCGCCGCGACCGGACAATGGCTCGCGCGCATAGACAGGATTGAGTGCTCGATAGAGCTTGCCCCGATAAAGCATCAACCTGTCAGGCGTGTACGCCTGCATCGACCGCGTCGATATAGTCGAGGACGTCATCGGCGCGCCCGCTGCGAACGAGCTGCATTGCCGTCTGACCGGAGAAGCCGGGCAGGGGCTCGGATCGGTACCAGGCATACGCCATAAGGCTCGAGCCGAACCGCTGCTCCACCTTATTGATCACTTCGACCATTTCGCGCAGCCGGCGCTGGGTTTTGTCCGAATGCACGCGATCCTTGCGCTGAACAGCGTCCTTGCCGAGCCCTGCGGTTCGGGCGACCTCTTCGCTGGTCGTGCGAAAGGCATCCGCTATCTTGCGCGGTGCAAAAAACCCGTTGTCGGAATATTGAACCAAGCCCATTTTGGTCTCCCGCGGAGAGTGCGCCGCGTCAATTGACGGAATATAGCGACAGTTTTGGCGGCATTCAAGGGCGGGTCGACGTACCGTTTGAATGGCAGTGTCCACATCAGTCGCCCTGCCGAGCTCGCCATTCTCAGGGCTCGATGAACTGTCCCCGCCAAATTCCGGCTTTTCGCTGTTTTGCGTCGCGCTGCTCGCCCGAGTATTTGCCCTTGGAGTATCTCGGCCAGTCAAGGGCGTGGCCGTCGGCAGGGCCATTACAATGGCGGCTGGCTCAGAAGGCTGTCCTGCAGCTGCACTCAGATCGCTACGATTTCAACGACACGATACTGCCTCAGGCCGTCCGTGGAGAAAATGCCTGTTCATTGGGCAGCAAAAATTTGCGATTGCAGATTATGCAAAACTGTATAATTATCATTATACAGCAATGAATTTGGGGTTTTGACATGGCGGCCTCTGGCGATAACCGGATGAATGGGGCTGAGGCCGTCGTGGAGATGCTAGCCGCTCACGGGGTCACCCATGTGTTTGGCCTTTGCGGCGACACGAGCCTCCCTCTTTACGATGCGCTCTGCCGCCTTGATCATGGAATCACCCATGTTCTCACGAGGGATGAGCGGTCGGCTGCATACATGGCCGATGGTTATGCCCGCGTCACAGGTAAGGTCGGGGTATGCGAGGGTCCCAGCGGTGGCGGCGCGACCTATCTGCTTCCGGGACTCGTGGAAGCCAATGAATCTTCGGTTCCGGTACTTGGCATTACGACCGACGTGTCTGTCGCTTCTCGCGGGCGCTATCCGCTAACCGAGCTTGATCAGGGTAGGCTCTACGCTCCGTTGACCAAATGGAACAAGGTCATCGACACAGTGGACGAGATTCCGCACGCCTTGCGCACCGCATTCAGAGCGATGACCACCGGCAAGCCGGGGGCTGCTCATATCGGCCTTCCTTACGACGTACAGAAACACCCGATCGAAGCCTCCGACATCTGGGCGCAGCCCGAGCATGGACTGGCCCCTGCCTGGCGCGTCGCGCCGGACGCTTCGGAAGTGAGAAAAACCGTCGATGCGCTCGCAAATGCCCAAAGCCCTGTATTTGTCTGTGGCGGCGGTGTCGTCATTTCCGGGGCGATGGACGTGCTCGACAGGGTGGCAAGCCTGCTGAACGCCCCTGTTTGCACAACGATCAGCGGTCAGGGCTCGCTTGCCGAAACGCATCCACTTTGCGCGGGTGTCGTCGGCTCGAACGGCGGCGTTGTTGAAACGCGCGAAGTACTTGCACAGGCCGATCTTGTGGTTTTCATCGGATGCCGTGCCGGTTCGACATCCACCGAGCACTGGAAGGTGCCGGCGCGGGGTGTATCCATTGTTCATATAGACATCGATCCAATGGTCATCGCCTGCAACTATGCTACCGCGGTTGCCCTCCCGGCGGATGCGCGGCTGGCACTTGAGGCTATTGCTGACGCGATCGAGGCAACGGGCAATCGTCGCCCGGCTGGCGCCGTGGATGGCCGATCGCTCGTTGCATCCGCAAAGAAAGGAAAGCGTGAGCGGTTCGATGAGATCGCCGGCAGCGTAGAGACACCAATACGTCCGGAAAGGCTTGTCGCAGCTCTCAACGCGATCCTTCCTGACGATGCGGTTGTGGTTGCAGACCCAGGCACGCCCTGTCCATACCTTTCGGCGTATTACGAGCTCCGCCGGCCCGGACGGCACTTCATCACGAACAGGGCGCATGGAGCGCTCGGTTACTCCATGGCTGCCGCCGTCGGAGCGTCCTTTGGACGTCCGGACGCAAAGGTTGTTGCGGTTATGGGAGACGGCAGCTTCGGCTTCACGGTTGGAGAACTTGAGACGATCACGCGCTACAACGTTCCACTTACGATGATTGTCATCTCGAATGCGGTTTTCGGCTGGATCAAGGCCAGCCAAAAAGCAGGCTACGACAAGCGCTATTTTTCGGTGGATTTTTCAAGAACCGATCATTGCGCAGTAGCTCATGCCTATGGCGTGAAATCCTGGCGTGTAGAAAAGCCCGAAGAACTTGAGGCCGCCTTGCGCGAGGCGGTCGCCCATGACGGACCTTCGCTCGTTGATGTGATCTGCCAGCCGCTGGAAGAGGCGGCGGCGCCGGTCAGCCAGTGGATGGGCTGAGCCAGAACGAATACGCCGGGTTCCCCGGTGAGGATAAGCAGTAACGGCGCAGGTTGACCCGCGCCCCCGATAATCGACCGGACTGTACCCGGCAGCCAATGAAAGGAATACAGGGATGACTACCTTTAATAGACCCCGTGCCGGCTCCGAGATCAGCCGGCGCACCATGCTTGCCGGTGCAGCAGGGCTTGGACTTGCAGCCATTTTGCCCGGCAGGGCCTTTGCGCAAGGCTCTACCTCAGTCACTCAGTTCATCTGGACAGGGGCCCAGGAGCCGGTGCCCCGTCGGATTGCGTCCGAATACATGGCCGCTAATGCCGGCGCGAAAATCGAGATCATTTCTGGCACCAACGGAGCCACCTATCCGAAGCTCGCGGCGTCACGCGACATCGACCCCGATGCCCCGCTTCTCAACCTTGGCTTCTTCAACCTCGATGCCACAGAGCGCGGCAAGCTGGTGGACATGTGGCTCCCGATCGACCCGGCAACCGTGCCCAACGTCGCGGGCATCTTGCCGAAATACCGGCAGTCGGGTGATCTCGGCGCTTTCTTCTGTATGGACGCAGGCGGGCTTGTCTACAACACCAGTCATTTCGGCACATCCGCGCCCGATAGCTGGGAAACGCTCTTCGACCCGGCGCTAAAAGGCAAGGTTGCGCTGTTTGACGGACTATGGCCCGGAAACGGACTTGTCGTGCTCGCCAAGCTCCATGGCGGCAGCGAAGACGATATCGAGCCGGCCATGGCGATATACGAAAAGGCTGCACGTGACGGTCAGTTTCACTCGCTCGTGACCTCGAATGCCCAGCTTCAGCAATTGCTGGTATCTGGCGAAGTGGTTCTTGCCCCGCATTTCCGCGGCGTTGCCATACCGTGGGCGAAGGATGGCGCACCCGTTGCCTATCATGCACCAAAGGAAGGCCAGGTCGCATTTCCTGAGGGCTTCCAGTTGGTCAAGGGCACCAGCGAGGAGCAGCTCAAGGTCTGCCGCGAACTGCTCAACATCTCGCTGTCGCCTGAGAATGTACTGGACTACTGCCTGACCGCTCAGGTCATTCCCTTGGTGGACAACATCAAGCTCCCTGACGACGTCGCCGCCGATCCTGCGATCCAGCCGGAGGCGATCGCATCGGCCATTCAGCTCGATTATGCGAAGATTGCAGCAAACGGCCCGGCATGGACCGACATGTGGAACAAGCGCGTCAAAGCCAATATGTAATCATATCGTTGCAAGCGGCGTCAGACCTCGGCGCCGCTTGCAAGTCCCCAACAAGCAACAGGAACGACCATGGCCGATGTCGTGCTCAAGGCTGTCGAAAAGTCCTTTGGGTCGGACCGTGTCGTCAAATCCATAGACCTCTCCGTCGAAAAGGGGGAGTTCTTTTCGCTTTTGGGCCCTTCGGGCTGCGGAAAGACGACCACGCTGCGAATGATCGCAGGTCTGGAAACACCATCTTCCGGCGATCTGCTGATCCGCGGCGAACGCATGAACAACGTGCCGATCAATCGACGGCCCACAAATCTGGTTTTCCAAAGGCTGGCTCTGTTTCCCCATCTCGACGTCATGGAAAACGTCGCGTTCGGGTTAAGGCTGAAGGGCATGCCCCGCAGTGAGATTCAACGCCGCGTCGCTGACATGCTCGACGTTGTCAGCCTTGCTGGCTTCCAAACGCGTCGTGTTGCGGAGCTTTCGGGCGGCCAGCAGCAGCGGGTGGCCATTGCTCGAGCGCTCGTTAACGAACCCGCGGTGCTGCTGCTTGACGAGCCGTTGGGCGCACTGGACCTGAAGCTCCAGCTGAAGCTGCAGCGCGAACTCAAGCGCATCCAGCGCAAGACCGGCACGACTTTCATCTATGTCACGCACAACCAGGCCGAGGCGCTGACGCTTTCGGATCGGCTCGCGGTCATGAATGAGGGGCGCATCGAGCAGATCGGGACGCCTGCCGAGATGTATCTGGGCTCGGCCACAAGCTTCGTCGCCAGTTTCATCGGGCGGACCAATCTTATCAAAGGCCGTGTTGAACGGCGTGGCGCGGAGATGCGCGTCACTGATGGGCCGTTGGTGATCGTGGTGAACGAGGCAACTGGTCTCGTCGAGGCCGATATGGCGGTCTTGTCGTTGCGCCCCGAGCGAATTTCCATCCTGCCGGCGAGCGCAGGTGAGGGCGTCGACGCCACCGTCTCCGAGGTCGAGTTCCTCGGTTCGACCATCCTTTATAGGATGCGGCTGACCGATGATCGGCTGCTGCTTGTCCAGACGCTGGCCGATGCGGCACCCCTTTCGGAGGGCATGGCGACACGGCTAAGCTGGGACAAGCATGCTGCCTTGTCGATCCGCAACACCTCCGTGTCGGAGGACGTCGAATGACGGCTGTCGCAGCTCCGGTACACGGGCGAACGCTTTCCCGCGGGATGCGGCTGGCATTACTGCTCGGACCGGGATTTGTGCTGATCGTCCTGCCCTTCGTGGCAGCAATGATCCTGCTCGGCGCATATTCCCTCAATCTGCGCGATACCACCGGTTCCGGTATTGGCTTCTCCGTGTGGCAGTCGTTCCTGAGCGACCAGTTCAACTGGCAGGTCATTTGGAGAAGCGTCCGGATCGCCGCGCTCTCGACCCTCATCACCGTGGTTATTGCCTATCCCGTCGCGGCCGCGCTGCTGCGTGTGAAGAACAGATTCTATCTCATTTTTGCCTATGTGGCGCTTTTCTCGCCACTGCTGGTGAGCGTGATATCGCGATCCTATGGGTGGTTGCTGCTTCTGTCCGATAGCGGCTTCGTCAACCAGATGTTCGGCATGGTCGGCCTTGGCCCCTATAGGATGGTCTTCAATGAAACTGGCGTGATGATCGCCATCGTTCATGTCGTCCTACCCTATGCCGTACTGCCGATCCTCAATATCATGACGCAGATCCCGCCGATCTATCGCGAGGCTGCACTGGATTTGGGGGCTTCCGGCTGGACGGTTTTCCGCAAGGTGTCGCTGCCGCTGACCCTTCCTGGCGTCATCGTTGCCGCCGAGATCATATTCGCCCTGTCGATCAGTGCTTTTGTGACACCAAGCCTGCTTGGAGGCGGGCGCGTGCTGACGCTGTCGCGCATGCTCTACGACAATATCGGGCTGATCGAATGGGGGATGGCCGCGGTGCAGGCCATCGTGCTGCTTACCACCGCTCTCGCGGTTCTGCTTGTGCTCGAGCGAACCAACCGTTCCACCCATGCCGCGAGGCAGTGAGATGCAGGAATCCACATTCAAACGCTGGTCGTTGCATCTCATATTGGCTGCCACGCTGCTATTCATGCTGGCGCCGATCCTGATCGTGATCGTCAACTCGTTCAACGCCAGCGCTTACAATGCCTGGCCGCCGGAAGGCTATACGCTTGACTGGTATCGCAAGGTTTTGGCCAATCCAGCATTTCAGCGCGGTGCGATCAATTCCCTGATCATCGGCGTGATCTCAACGGCCCTTGTGCTCGCACTTGGCACGCCGATGGCCTACGCTCTGGGGCGCATCCATATGAGAGGCATCACCGCCTTCAAATCGGTGCTGTTTGCGCCTTTGATCGTGCCCCGCGTGGCAATAGGCTTTGCGTTGTTCGTGCTGTTCGTCGGGCTTGGCAGCGCTACGGGCTTGCGGCTTTATGGAACATATACAGGGGTCATACTCGCCCATTCGGTGCTGATGTTGCCGTTCGTTGTCGCGATCCTGACAGCCAGTTTCGGCGAGGTTGATCCGATCGTCGAAGAGGCGGCGCGCGATCTTGGCGCTACACCGATCGGCGCATTCCGGCTTGCCGTACTGCCCCAGATCAAGGGCGCGCTGCTGGTTGCAGGCATCTTTTCCTTCATCACGTCGTTCGACGAGGTCGAAACGACGCTCTTCATCGTCAAACCGGCGGTGAACACCTTGCCGGTCGAAATGTATAATTATCTAGAGCAGTACCAGGATCCGACGCTCGCCGCGCTCTCGACCCTTCTGATCGCCTTTACATTCATCGTCGTGCTGATCGTGCCCTTCGCGGTCAAGGGCAGCGACCTGTTTCGCATAATGACTTCTGGAAGAAAATGATGGGTCAACCACGCTATCGCCTTGGCATCGACATTGGCGGCACGTTTACGGATATGGCGGTTGTCGAGGAAGCGACGGGCAAGACCCTGACGTTCAAGACGCCTTCGGTTCCTTCGGATCCCGCGCGAGCGGTGCTCAATGGCGTCAACATCCTGCAGCGCGATTACGGCATCGCGCCCAACGACATCGGATACTTCGTGCATGGCACCACACTTGGACTGAACACGCTCCTTCAGCGCAATGGCGCCACGACCGGGCTTCTTGTCACCAAGGGTTTCCGGGACCTCCTGGAGATCGGGAGGCTGCGTCTGCCGGACCCGACCAACTATTATGTCGAGCGCATCAAGCCACTGGTTGCACGCCGGCATGTCCGTGAGATCGATGAGAGGTTGCGAGTGGACGGAGCAGTCGTCACGCCGCTCGATCTCGATGAGGCGACCCTGGCGGCACGCGATCTCATGGAAGCCGGCGTAACGTCAGTTGCGATCGTCTTTATGCATGCCTATCGCAACCCGCTTCACGAGCGGATTGTGGCCGAGCATCTACGAAAGCAACTTCCCCAACTCTATATATGCGCCTCGCACGAGGTTTGGCCGCAGCAGCGCGAATATGAGCGGGGACTGCTCACCGCGATGAATGCGTTCATCGGTCATCGCATGCGTCACTATTTCGACAGGCTTCACGATGACATGGCTAATGTCGGAATGACCGCGACCCTGCTGACGACCAAGTCGAACGGCGGCATCATGGCCGCCGCTTCCGCTTCCGCCTCGCCGGTGGAGACGCTGCTGTCCGGCCCGGCCTCCGGCGCCATGGGCGCGTTGATGACGGGTGTCGCGAGCGGCAATCGCAAGCTGATCGGCTTCGACATGGGTGGCACGAGCGTCGATGTGGCGATCATCGACGGCGACATGGTCTATTCGACCGAAAGTCATATCGGGGACTTTCCGCTGATCATGCCGGCGGTGGATATTTCGTCGATCGGCGCAGGCGGGGGCTCGGTTGCGTGGCTCGACGGTGCCGGCATTCTGAAAGTGGGGCCGCAAAGCGCCGGTGCCATGCCGGGCCCCGCTGCCTATGGGCATGGCGGTGAGAAGCCAACGGTCACCGACGCCTATGTGCGCATTGGCCTCTATTCGCCCGGACGCGTCCTTGGCGGAGGACTGAAGCTTGATGGCGACCGTGCAGAGGCGGCGCTTGCGACCATTGCCGGGCCGCTTGACCTGACGACGGCCGAGACGGCGCAGAGCATTCTTGATGTTACCACTGCCAATATGTTCGCGCAGTTCATGCCGTTGATGGCCCGGAAAGGGCTGGATCCACGCGACTTCAAACTCCTGGCTTATGGCGGCGCGGGTCCGCAGCATGCGTTTCTGCTGGCGCGCGAGGTTGGCGTGGAAGCCGTTCTGGTTCCCGCATCACCCGGAACTCTTTGTGCGCAGGGCAGCCTCGCCGCTGATCTTCGCCAGGATTTCATTCGCACCATGCCGCCAGGACACCCTGATATCGCGGCGCTCAGCCGAGGTTATTCCGATCTCGTCGCCGAAGCGAAGGTCTGGCTTGCCAACGAGCCGATCCAGACATTGGAACAGCGTATGCAGCTTTCAGCCGATATGCGCTATCACGGCCAGTCGTTCGACCTGACCGTTCCGCTCGGGAAGTCCGAATTCGCCGAAAGCGATCTGCCCGCGCTCATCGGTGCGTTTCATTCGGCCTACGAGCGCATCTACGGCTTTTCAGATCCTGCCGGCGCGATAGAAATCACCAATGTGCGCCTCACCGTTCTGGGCATCATGCCCAAGGTTCCGCTGGCCAGGCTTTCCGCAAGCGTTCGAGCCGGTTCGAAGCCTGTTCCCCGCATCGTGCTTCCCATCATAGAAAACGGGGTCGAGGTTTCTGCCGCCTTCTATGATCGAGCAACGCTTTTGCCCGGACACGCGTTTGCCGGACCGGCCGTCGTCGAGGCCCCCGACACGACCATCTATCTGCCCGGTGATTTTTCGGCAGAGATCGATGAGTACGGCAATCTGATCGGCCGTCTCCGGCCGGCGGAGTATCAATCATGAAGACCAGCCCCGTACAGCTTGAGATATTCCGCAATCGCTTCCAGGCAATCGTCGAGGAGATGGCCTCGGTGACCTTGCGGACGGGTTTCACCGTTTTCGTCAAGGAGACGTCCGATTTCGGAGCGTGCATCGTCGCGCCCAGTGGCGAGGTACTGGCCGCCCCGACGGAAACGTCGGTCAGCCTCATGGTCGGATTGCCGGGTTGGGAAGCGATCGGCGCATTCAGCGAATACGACGAAGGCGACGTGTGCATCGCCAACGATCCGGACACGACGCGCGGCCTGTCCACGCACTTGCCTGATATCTGGGTCTGGCGGCCGATTTTCGTGGACGGTGAGATCATCGCTTTCGCGTTCAATTTCATCCATTCGTCCGACGTGGGTGGCCGTGTGCCGGGTTCGATCACCCCGGTAGCGACCGATGTCTGGCAGGAGGGGCTGCGTATCCCACCCTTGAAGCTCGTCCGGGCTGGGAAAATGAACGAGGACATCGTCAAGCTGATCCTCACAAACTGCCGCATTCCCGACCAGAACTGGGGGGATATCAAGGCCGAACTCGCATCTCTGGCGACAGCAGATCGGCGCGTCAAGGAGCTTGTGGTTCGCTATGGCCGCTCGGCCGTGCGCGACGGTATTTCGGACCTGTTGTCGAGTGCGGAAGCTCGAGCGCGCAAGATCATTGGGACGATACCGGATGGGCGTTACTCGGCATCGGACTACATGGAGATCGACACCGGTAGCGGCAGCAGCAGGCCGATCCGTATCGCCCTGACAATGGAAGTACGCGGTGAGGAGATCACGCTCGATTTCACGGGCTCCGACATGCAGGTCAAGGCAGCCTTCAATCTGCCCACCTACGGTCAGCCGGGGCATTACATGATGAGTTTGGCGATCCTGAACTACTTCCGGACGCTCGACCCGGAGATCCCATACAATTCGGGGCTGACCCGTCCGCTCTCCATGGTCCTGCCGCAAGGCACGATCCTGAATCCCGATCCCGGCCGGGCATACGGCGTGCGCGCAGCCACCTTCATTCGCGTCATGGACTGCATCATGGCCTGTCTGGGGGAAGCGCTGCCGTCCGCTACGCCTGCCAACAGCGCCGGCGCAATTGCGATCGTGCTTGTGTCCAATGTCGATCCTGAAACCGGTCAGCGCCGCATATCGGTTGCGCAGCCATTGTCCGGCGGTTCGGGCGGCCGCCCAGCACAGGATGGGATCGACGGCACGAGTTTCACCGGTGGATGGTTACGCAACGTGCCCAATGAGGTGCTCGAAGCGGAGATGCCGGTTCTGGTGGAAGAATATGGCTATGCGACCGACAGTGCGGCTCCCGGCAAGCAGCGCGGCGGCTCGGGCATAAGGTTCCGCATGCGCAACCTGCAGCCGGGTACGGTTCTGACCGCGCGCGGGCTCGAGCGGTTTCGTTTCAATGCCTGGGGCGCGCTTGGCGGCTCCCCCGGCAGCAATACGAAGGTAACCCTCAATCCGAAAGGTGTCGCGCAATCGCTTGGGCAAATAGATCTGGTTGAACTTGCCCGCGGCGATGTCGTCGAATTTGTTTCGCCGACCGGCGGCGGCTATGGCGATCCATTCCTGCGTATACCGCAGCACGTGCTGGACGACTTTCTTGACGGCTACATCACCGATGAGGCCGCGCTTGCCCATTATGGCGTTGTGATCAGTGACGGTGTGGTCGACGCCAGTGAGACCGCGCTGCTGCGTGAGGGCCATCAACCCGGCTCAGGCACAAACAAGGGGGAGGCGCGCGCGCTTTTCGATAGCGTGTGGCCTGAAGCGGTGCAGCATGACCTGATTATGGCGCTGCTGGCCCGCCCATCTGCAGTCCGCGATACGCTGAGGGTGCCGCTCGAGGCGCGAGTCGAGGCGGAAATGCGTGCCGGCAATATTTTCGATCGGGCACGGATCGAGGCTTTGATCCTGGAATTGACTCTCGAGGAGGGGCAGGCATGACGCGAACAATGCATCAGGCATGCGACATGAACCGTCTCCGTCAGTTGATGGAAGCATCGAAACTCGACGCGATCATCGCGTGGGGTGGCGCAAACTTCCACTATGTGACCGGTTACCAGAACTATTTCGACAATCCGGGAGGGTCTCTGGCGTTGATACCGGTCGACGCGGCCAAAGAAAGCACGGCTATCGTCGCCAGCTGGGTATATGATGCCGCACGAGCAAACAGCTCAATCACCGATATCAGGTCCTACCCGCTTTGGATCGAGATCGGCGATATCGCCGACATGCGCGCAGGCAGGTCGCAGCGAACGACAAAGCCGAGCCCGCGCTTCGACCTTTCGCGCAACATGCGCTCCCTCGCCGACGCTGTCGTCGAAAAGGGCCTGGGCGGCGGCCGCATCGGAATTGAGATGAATCTGGTTTCGGCTGCTGCCTTTGCGATGCTGCAATCGTTTTTGCCCAACGCAAAATTCATCGAATGCTCAAGCGTTTTCACGGACACGCGGGCCATCAAGTCGGCATTCGAGATCGATAGCATCCGGGAAGCAACGGTATTCGCTGAAGAGGGCTTGCGTGCGGTGGTTTCGACGCCACTTCGCGGGCTCGACACAAACGGCCTGAAGATGATCTACGACAACGCCTGCGCCAAGCGGGCAGCCGCGATGCCGGATTCCGGTTTCATGGGAACACGGGTAACTGCCTCGATCGGCTCGGACGTGTCCCCGACCATTGCGGGTGGCCAATGCATCGAGGGCGATGAAGCGGTCTTCTTCGATTGCGGCGTGTCGATTCACGGTTACGGGTCCGATACCGGCCGCACGCTCATCTTCTCGGCGGCGAGTGACGAGATGCGTCGCATCATGCACGCAATATGTGCCGGCATGGATGCGGCGATGGACCTGCTGCGCCCGGGTATTGCTATGAGCGAGGTGTTCCACGCCGGGCAGAATGCGGTACGAAATGCGGGACTGGATTGGTATACGCGCGGGCATATCGGCCACGCGATGGGATTGGGGATGGCGGAGCAAGCCCCCTATCTCTCGCCCGTCGAATCGCGCCTACTCGAACCCGGAATGGTGATTGCCCTGGAGACGCCGCTCTATGTAAGAGGACTTGGTGGCTTCCAGGTCGAGGAGTGTTTGGTCATAACTGAAGCGGGACATGAAAAACTGACGAGCCTGCCGCGCGATTTCATGATGGCGACGCTTTGACGGGAGCACGATGAGAACACCAGCGCAGAAAAAGACACATATCGTGGACGATGCTCAGCCGAGCATTGTTGAGCGTGTCTACGCAGAATTGCGGGAACTCGCGATACGTTTCGAGCTTCTGCCGGGCGATCACGTCAACGAGGTGGAACTGGCCCGCCAGTTCGGCGTCAGCCGCACGCCCCTGCGTGAAGCGCTTAACAGGCTGGTATCAGACGGCTTCCTCACATTCGTAGCCGGCAAGGGCTTCTTCCGCAGATCACTCGATGTGAAAGAGGTCTTTGATCTCTATGAGATGCGTCAGCAGCTGGAAATGGGTTTGGCCGACCTTGCCGTCGAACGTGCCACGAGCGAGCAGTTGCAGGGTATCCGGGATTTCCTTGCCGTCAGCATGAAGGAGGATCCCGCTCGAACGGTCAACGACCTGGTTTCGCTGGACGAGGAGTTCCACGAGCAGGTGGCGGCGCTCTCAGGCAACATCGAGATGCTGCATACGTTGCGAACGATCAATGCGCGGATCAGATTCATCCGTTGGGTAAACATGGAGAACGGTCGCCGCAGGCAGACACAGGGAGAGCATAGCGCGATATTGGAGGCTATTGCCGAAAGGGATGCTCCGCTCGCGCGCTCGCTTCTTCATGCTCATATTGACGGGCGGCTGGAACAGATCACGCTCGCAATACGCGAGGGGTATGCCATGATCTATATGAACCGCGCGCAGGCCGGTTCGACTCGGTAAGTTCCATCAAGAGTCGTCTGTTGGACAATCAAGATGTTCGCAAGGCCTCGACGCAAGCATTGCTGGAACGGTCGGCTGGCATCATGCCTTCTGTGCCATCACCCAGGCCCTCACCGGTAGCGAGGCCTTCACAGTCGCGGGGATTCCCATCGCTCGAAAGGCTGCCGTCGTCGAGGCCGGCCTTGAGCTCAAGCTGACACCAAAGTCAGAGTTGGGCATCTCCTATGATGGCCAGTATGGTTCCGGGACTCAGCAGCACGGCTGGCCGCAGGGCTCGGCGTGAGGTTGTGAACGTCTGAACTGATGAGGTCGACTCGCGCCGGTCGACGAATCGCTGGACTGCCTTATGTACTCGCGGATCCGTTGACCGCAGCTCTCTATTGTGCTCGAAAAGTCGCATAAGATGCAGTGCGGGACAACTTCGCCTGATGCAACACAACGGGCCAGCGAATGCGTCGGACGCTCAATTTGCAAATCGACAACATATGTCGTTTGCACTAGGTATCACCATCAGCCCGATCGTCCTGTTGCGGTCTAGCCAAAGGACCGGGGTGCGGTCGTGTGCCCCTGTAGACGTAAAGCAGGCATGGCATGTGGGATATCCAGTCTCTTTTCAGACGGCACGGGAAAGATATCGAGCGTTTTCTGCGCCGGCGTGGCGCATCCTCCGACATGGCCGAAGATATTACGCAAGAGACTTTCCTACGGGTTTTGACTGCGGCGCCTGCAATGCCCATCGGCAACGACAGGGCCTATCTCTTCGGCGTCGCCAGAAACCTGTCCGTCGACATCGCGAGGCGTCAGCGTCTGTTTCCAACGGTCGCTGACGCGGAGATGGTGCTTGCGGCGCTGCCCGACGAGGCGCCCTCCGCCGAGCGGGTTGCCATATCGCGGCAGGAACTTGCAATCTTGCAGGCGGCGCTGGACGAGGTGCCGCAAACCCCGCGCGAGGTTTTTCTGTTGCGTGTCGAGGGGCACACCTTCGCGGCGATAGGGGAAAAACTCGATATCCCTTTGCAAACTGCTTTCAGCCAGATGGTCAAGGTGATGATGCATCTGAAGTCGCGTCTGGATCAAGCTCGAGGCGACGAACCGCCCGTTTCAGAAAAACGACGCCGCTAAACGTCTTTGCAGTAGCAACCATCGCCAAGAAGACTTTCATGAAGAATGACGTGCCACAGGATTGGGGTGACGAGGACTTCGCACAGAATCTGGATCCCGTGATGCGTGAGGCGGTAGCCTGGTTCGGGATCACGCATGGCGATACCGTTTCTGCTTCCGATCAGGCTGCCTTCCGGGCCTGGATGCGCCGTGATCCTGCGCATCCAGCCGCCTATGCCGAAGTCGAGCAATTGTGGGCCGGTGCTGCCGGGCTGCCGGCGGTGACGGAAAGAAAGCGCAAGACGCGCCGCGTGCTGACAAGGCGGATGTTCACGCAGGCAGGCATGCTGATTGCAATCGGTGGCGGCGCCTGGATGGTCAAGGAGACCCATCCGTTCGCGGATTATCGCACCGCGACCGGCGAACGCCGCAACTTCGCTCTCCCCGACGGCTCCAGTGCCGATCTCTCCACTGCAACGGCGTTGTCCATCGACTTCGGTCCGGACCGGCGGAACGTCTTTCTGGAGGCCGGCGAAGCCTTTTTCGCGGTGGCGCAGGACGCCCGCCGTCCGTTCGCCGTGCAGGCGCGCAACGGAACGACGACCGCGTTGGGCACTGCCTTCTCGGTATCGATCGTCGACGGGGGTGTCCGCGTCACTGTGGCGGAGCATGCCGTCGAGGTGGCAACAGCGACCCAGGTTGCACGCGTCGAGGAAGGGTCTCAGGTTACCTATGACAGCAATGCGCTAAGCGCTCCCGTTACGACCGATGCGGAGGCCGAGCTTGCCTGGCGCGGCGGCCAGCTTGTCTTTGCGTCGGCACGATTCGATCGCGTGGTCGCTGCTCTCAATCGCTGGCGCTCGGGGCGGATCGTTATCATGGACGATGCTTTGACGGGCCGTATCGTCACCGTCATCGTCGACCTGAACAGAACCGACGACATCATGGCTCAACTCTCCGACGCGCTGCCTATTCGCGTGGTCCACGTGACCCCGCTGGTGACGCTCGTTTTCTCCGCGTGAGAAAGAAAAATAAAAAACTTGAGTTTTCTATTCAGAAAATAGGCAGCCCGCTTCGTCTTGAACAGCAGGGGCTAAGGGCATGCGTCTGAAGCAGTGTTTGTTCAGGAGAGAGTGGAATGCGACGTGGGGCGAATTCGACAGCAGGGATCAGGACGAGCATACGTCTGCGCGCGGGCGTCGCAACATTTCTGACGCTGACGGCGGTCCTGGCAGGCAACAGTGTTGCAATTGCGCAGGACACCGCCAAGACGGAAACGCAAGTCCGCGTGACCGCCGCGTCCGAGCCACTTCGCTTTTCCATATCTGCACAACCACTTGCAAGGGCGATCGTGCTCTTTTCCCGCACAACCGGCATCAACATCGTCTCGGATGGCGGCATCCCGGCAGGCATCCAAAGTCCCGGCCTGTCAGGCAGCTACACGGCGCAGGAGGGGCTTTCGAAGCTCCTTTCGGGGACCGGTATAAGCTATCGTTTCACCGGCGCTCGCTCGGTGACGCTGGTGCGCATGGGTTCAGACGCCGGGACGACTGGAAGCGTCGGAGCAGACGGTTCGATCGTTCTTGACACAGTTACCATCGAAGGTCGGATCGAGAGCGCCTGGGGACCGGTCGACGGCTATGTCGCCAAGCAGAACGCATCGGCAACCAAGACGGACACTCCCATTATCGAGACGCCGCAATCCATCTCGGTGGTGACGGCCGATCAGATTTCGGACCAGAAGGCTACCTCGATTGCCGACGCGCTGACCTACACGCCGGGCGTCAGCATGCAGTCGCCGGCCTTCAGCCGCATGGCCGACGACGTGATGATGCGCGGTTTCAATGTCGCGACCGGCAATGGCGGCATGCTGCGCGACGGCATGAAGTATCAGTCCAATGTCTATGACGGCGGGCAGGAGCCTTACGGCCTCGAGCGTGTTGAGGTGCTGCGGGGGGCGTCATCGATGCTCTATGGCCAGTTGACGCCCGGAGGCATCGTCAACGGCATTTCGAAGCGGCCGACCCAGACCCCGTTGCGCGAAGTCAATGTCGAATATGGCAGCTACGACCGCAAGCAGGTCACGGGCGATTTCAGCGGTCCGCTCACCGAGGACGGAACGCTTCTTTACCGCCTGACCGGACTTATCCGCGATGCCGACAACTGGGTCGACCAGACGCCGGACGACAAGGTCTATATCGCGCCTGCTCTTACCTGGCAGCCGGATGCCGCGACCTCGCTCACCGTGCTGGCAAGCTACCAGCATGTGAACACGCGGTTTGCCACGCCGCTTTCCTTCCAGGATGTCAGCACAGGCCGCATCCCGCGCGATCTTTTCCTGGGTGAGCCGGATTTCGACCGATACAAGGGTGACACCTATACGATCGGATATGATTTCGGACATGAGTTCGACGGCGGGCTGAAACTTCGCCATAGCGCCCGCTACTTCGCCTCGGACGTCAACTGGGATTACATGCTGGCAAATCTCGCGCCGGTCATGGGGTCAGATCTCTACCGGTTGGCCAGCCTCCGTCATGAAAAGGCCTATGGCGTCACCTCCGACACTTCGCTGGAGAAGACTTTCGAACTGGGGAATTCCGAACACACTATACTGGCCGGTTTCGACTATTACCGCCGCGGCTATGACAGCCATCGCTTTCGCGGGACGGGGTTCGTTCCCCTCGACATCGATAATCCAATCTATTCCGGATATCCCGAGATCGATTACGGGACCGATCGCGGCAGCGACAATGTCAGCGATCAGGTCGGGTTCTACCTGCAGGACCAGATCAAGTTCGACGACAAATGGGTGCTCCTGCTTGGCGGACGCTACGATTGGAGCGACAGCACTTCCACCAGCTACCAGCGTGGCACCACTACGGAACAGAAGGATGATGCCGTCACCGGACGCGCCGGCCTCGTCTATCTCTTCGACAACGGCATTGCGCCCTATGTGAGCATCAGCCAGTCCTTCGCGCCGCAGATCGGCATTGATGCATTGTCGGGGGAGACACTGAAGCCGAACGAAGGGATTCAATATGAGGCTGGCATCCGCTACCAGCCGGAAGGCAGCAATATCCTGCTGAGCGCTGCCGTCTATGAACTGTCGCAGAAGAACGTAGTCAGCTACGACGCTTTCGGCGATCCCTACCAGATGGGCAAGGTCCGTTCTCGCGGCCTGGAACTTGAAGCCCGGGCCGAGTTCGGGAATCTCGGCATCATCGGCGCCTATGCCTATACGGACGCCAAGATACTGAACAGCGCGAATGATTGGGAAATCGGCCAACAGGTCGACATGGTTCCATACCATACCTTCTCGCTTTGGGCCGACTACCGCATGGACGATCTCGGGCTCGAAGGCGTCAAGCTGGGCGGTGGCGTCCGCTATGTCGGCAAGACCAATATGGTGGACAGCATCGACCTGGTCGGCACGCCTGAGCATGTGCCGGGATATTTCCTGGCCGATGCCATGGTGAGCTACGATTTCGCAGCGATCGACAAGAAGTTCGAAGGGACGAAGCTGACGCTCAATGTCCGCAACCTGTTCGACAAGGAATATTTCACCTGCGCCGGGTCGACGGGCTGCCGTTATGGTGAACCTCTGACCGCGACAGCAACACTGTCCTACAAGTGGTGATCATGAGGCGGGGCCGTCTGACGAGACGTGCGTTGTTCGGGGCGGCATTTGCCGCCCCTTTCGCGTCGCTTGGCTTGGCCCCGCTCCGTGCCGCATCGACCCCGCGGATCGTTTCGCTCGACCTTCTGCCGACTGAGCTTCTGCTCACTCTTGGCGTGACGCCGTTGGCGGCAGCCAATCTTCCCCTCTATCGCCGGCTTGTGGCACAACCGCTTCTTCCTGACGAGGTAACGGACCTCGGACCTCTCACCGAACCGAATGCGGAATATCTCCAGTCCCTCAAGCCGGATGTCATCGTGCTGGCATCGTGGCAGGTCGGCGGGCTCGACCGGCTGGCCCGCATTGCACCGCTCGTGCCGCTGCAGACCATCGCCGGCGATGTTCCGGCGCTCGATCACATGGCAACGCTGCTGGAAAAGATCGGAAGTCTTGCAGGGCGCGAAGCGGAAGCGACGCGCTGGGGTCAGCAGGCAAATGACGCTTTGTCGGCGGCACGTGCTGCGCTCGGCCCACGCTCGGCGAGGCCGCTCTATGTTTGCCGCTTTTTTGAGAATGGCCGTAATGTCGCGGTTTTCGGAGGAAACGGGCTCATCGGTGATGTCCTGCGGCGGCTCGGGCTGAGCAATGCCTGGCAAGGTCGCGTCAACGCTTCGGGCGTTGCTTCCGTCGGTATCGACCAACTTGCTAGGAACCCCGAAGCCCGCATAGTCCACTTCGACCGTGGCCCGGAGACTGCGCGCGCGCTCGAACGGCTTGCCGAAAGCGCCCTGTGGAATGCCTTACCCGCCGTGCGAAGCGGCCGCGTGACGATGATGCCGGTCATCTACCCGAGCGGTGGCGTCTTCACGGCGATGCGCTTTGCCCGTCAGCTTGCCGACGGACTTCCTGAAGATGACTGATCTGGCAATCCCGCGAACGTCCGGCAACCGGGCTGCGTTCCTCGGAAACCTCCTGCTGCTTCTTTCGCTGGCGCTGCTTGCGCTCAACCTGCGAAACCTGTTGCCCGTCAATGGCTGGATGGAAGCTTTCGTCGGCTTCGACCCGGCAAATCTCACGCAACTGATGGCGCGCGACGTGCTGATGCCGAGGTTCGTCATGAGCCTGCTCTGCGGTGGCGCGCTCGGACTTGCGGGGTTGGTGTTCCAGCAGGTGCTGCGCAACCCGCTTGCCGAACCCGGCACACTTGGGGTGTTTGCCGGCGCCAAATGCGCGCTGGCGATCGCCATCCTCTGGGCGCCTGGCGCTCTCGCTTTGGGCTGGGACATCGTCGCTTTCGCCGGCGGCATGATCGCCACGCTCGTGGTCCTGCTGCTCGCATCGCGCCAGGGGTTCTCGCCGCTCTCCGTCATCCTCGCCGGGTTGATCCTTTCGCTCTCGCTAAATGCGTTCGGCTCGATGCTGACGCTCGTCCATTTCGAGGCATTGAGCGACCTCTATAACTGGGAGGCTGGCTCGCTGGTCCAGAACAACTGGAAGGGCGTACAGGACCTGCTGCCTCGGCTCGGGCTCGTTCTTCTGGCCACCGTGCTGATGACAAGACCGTTGACGTTGCTGGACCTCGAGGAGGGAAATGCGCGCAGCGTCGGCCTGTCGCTCGCTACGGTCAGAACATTGGCCATCGTCATTGCGGTGGTGGCGAGCGGCTTCGTGGCGGGCGCAGTCGGCGTGATCGGCTTCATCGGCCTTGCTGGGCCTGCCATCGCGCGTCATGCCGGAGCGCGGCGGTTCCGCGACAGGCTGTTGGCCGGGCCTCTCATTTCCGCCGGCCTGCTGGCGCTTACCGATCAGGGCCTCGTTTTTGTTTCGGGTGGCATGGAGATCCCGGCCGGCGCCGTCACCGCGGTCGTCGGCGCGCCGCTGCTCATCTGGCTGATGCGAACGATACGATCGTCGCAAAGGCTGCCCCAGACGTCCGGAGCAATAGTGGCAAGGCAGTCGTGCGATGGCCTTCCCGTGGTCTGGATCATCGTGGCTCTGGCAACGCTTGCGGTTGTCATCTCCGTGGCGCTCGCTGTCGGGCGATTGCCGGAAGGATGGCATATCGCGCTCGGAGACGAATTCGGAGACCTTGTGCCTTGGCGGCTGCCACGGGTGACGGCGGCACTCGCTTCCGGCGTGATGCTCGCCATCGCAGGCATGCTGATGCAACGGATGACCGGAAATGGTCTCGCAAGTCCGGAAATGCTTGGCATCTCGTCGGGCGCGGCGATCATCCTGTTGCTGGTAACGTTCCTTTTGCCGCCACTCGACCGCATCACCATGATGGGCCTGTCCAGCCTGGGCGCCGGCCTGGTGCTGGTCATGGTCCTGTGGCTCAGCCGCCGCTCCGGCTTCTCGCCGGAGCACCTGCTCCTGACGGGGGTGGCGCTCAGCACCGTGCTTGGCTCAACGCTGACCTTCCTGGTCTTCATCGGCGATGTCCGCGTCCTGCACGTGCTGAACTGGCTATCCGGCTCGACCTATTCAGTGACCGCGACAGACGCCATGGTCATCTGTTTTCTGGCAGCTGGGTCGCTCGTCCTTGTGCCGTTCCTGGCGCGCTGGCTTGCCATTCTGCCGCTGGGCGCGGCCACCTCGACAAGCCTGGGTCTGTCGCTCCGCCGCAGCCGCCTCGTACTGCTTCTGGCAACCGCTGCACTGACAGGCACGACGACGCTGATCGTCGGGCCGCTCAGCTTCGTCGGGCTGATGGCGCCGCATATGGCGCGGCTGCTCGGCATCAGGCGGCCGATTGCGCAAACCTATGTGGCAGCAACGATCGGCGCGCTCCTGATGGTGCTGGCGGACTGGATCGGCCGAACCATCGCGTTTCCATGGCAGATACCGGCAGGGCTGATAGCAACCATGCTCGGCGGCACATACTTCGTTGCGTTGTCGTTTCGGCGATGATCCCGGCGCTCCAACCCATCTTCCGTGGTGACTTGGCCACAATCGGTGAACAGCTTGTCCTCGAAGACGATCCGCGCCCTTATGTTCCGGGCAGTGAGCTCCTAGACGAACGCAGGCTAGGCAGGCTGCTTGCGCGTTTTGCGGAAAACTATGAGCAGCCCGATCTTCCGGCCGTCGCGACCCAATGGTCCAAATGGCATTTTTCCGTGCTGCTGACGCCGGTTCTTGCCGCCAATGTCATTGCCGACTGGCATCTTCCGACCGATATCCAGTTGATCGGAGTCATCCTTTCCGAAGATAGCCGCACATCGGCAATTCGTCTGTCCGGCGAGGGGAGCGCAGTTCGCCCAGCCGACGCCCATGAGCGCTTCGACGTGCTTATCGAGAGGCATCTGAAGCCGCTTATCGCCGCGCTGTCCCATGCGAGCGGTCTGCCCCAGAAGGTCCTGTGGAGCAATGCCGGCAACGTTGCCGAAAACGTGATGCGAGAATGCGAGACGCTTCTTGGAACCGATCACCCGGGTGTGCAAGCCGGCAGCCTCCTCTTTGCATCGCGGCACTGGCCAGATGGAAGCAGGAACGGGCTTTACCAGCCTGTGCGCTATGTGAGCAAAGGCGACGAGACGCATCGCCAGCGACGTGTCTGCTGCCTGCGCTATCTGATCCCTTCATTGGCTTACTGCAAGAGTTGTCCGCTCGATGTGTCGCGTAGACAAGGACCCGGTTAGCCGCCTTCGGAAAAATCCCGTTAAAGCGACAGTTCTGCATCGACTTCTGGGACAGATATGGCCCGCGTTGACGGCCCCCGCACCAAGTCAGCTTTCAGGATCGTCACTCATGCCACGACCGGCCCTCAGGGGTCATACCGTAATAATCCGACAGATGACGTTTCAGCGACTTGAATTTCTTGCCGTCGTCGAGGCAGACCGGGCTGTCACCGTGGAACCTTTCATCACAATCTTGACGACTAAAACCGGCCGACACATATTTTTTGCCGGGCCATCGCCGTTGGCGGCCGTGACCCACCCCGAAACTCAAATTTTCGTTCGACTTGGAGGATCAGATGAGCGATCGGATTTTCGACAACCCTATCTTCGTGAAGGACGGAAATGTCCGTATCCAAGAGATTTCCTGCCTCGAAGACGCCCTGGAATTTCTCTACGATTGGCCGAAAAACAGACGCGGGCCTATCTACCAAACCGCCCTCCGCGCCTGCCAGAGAGCCTTTGACAGCGACTTTCCGCGGTCCGCTGCGCGAGATGCTTTCGCAAGCTTCGCCAAATCGGTGAGAATCCTCGAAGAAGCTACAATGCCTATGCCGTGGATGTTGGCTCCGAATCCCAGCCGCAGCGGCGGTGTGATCGCTTAAGCCAGTCAGGAAGAAGGGAGGTTGATATGCTTGCAAAGCCCTTCGAGCAGCCGATCCGCGTATGGGTCGGGCTTGGCTTTCCTCGGCAACTCAACACTGTTATCGACGCATATCAGTTCGCCTTGGACTGGTGCGGCAATAGTCCGGAACAAAGGGCAGCTATCAGAGCCTGCAAGGCGGCCTTGACTGGAGAGATTGAGGCGGAAACAGCGCGTGGCATATTCGCAGCTTTTGCGCGCAAGAAGGACATTCTCATCGAAGATGGTATGATGCCACCGAACGAGAACGCTCCTCGAGCCAGGCACGTCTAACAGTCGAGAAACAGCCGGGGCGGCGGGAGATATTCTGCCGCCTCCGATCCTCTAACCCCAATGGAACCTGCGCGGTTGGCTGGCGGCCGAACGGAGCTTGACTGCTGCGTGCGCAGAGGGCACGGCGAACCTCCTCAACCAATTCCGAGCAATTCGTTGCGCGTCATCCCGCTTACAACAATCCCGCAACGGTTCGAAGCGGTCGCGGCCACCTTTGGAAAGCTTGGTCAGCCAGACCGGAAAGATTGACTAAATCCACCTTTACGCCCAACTTGACGCGTTTTGACCCGGCGCGCGCAATAGCGCACACCATCTCCGCAACTGGGTTTAATCCGGACAGCGACAGATAATTCCGGATTGTGCATGGGGTGGAAGTTTTGACCCAGTTGAGCGTATGCGGGCATTGCGGTAGCGGCTCGAAAAACTGGTTTGGCTATCTCCGCAGGGGTCACCCGGCTTGGTTGGTAATGTCTTCCGATATCAAGCCGTAGAGATGCTTTGCTGCAGGCAGCAATGTCATCCCTTTCCGGGTGATCATCGTAAAATGCCTGTACAATTCAGGTTCGATGATTCTCAGAACCTTGCAGTTCTTGACGCGTGAAAGATCGGCGATCGAAGCGGTCAGTATTGCAATGCCGATGCCTGCGTTTGCAAACGCAAGCAACGTCTCCCCCTGTATACAGTAATATTCTACCGTGAATGCCAAACCCTTTTCTTCCGCTGCCCCGGAAATAATCTGATGCACTACTGTGTTTGGGTAGAACATGACCAGGGAGTGGCTCAGCACGATATCAAGGGCTATAGTTCCAGTGTCTTCACCATTCTGAATCCACTCATTGGGAACAACTGCAAGAAGCGGCTCGGCACGACCATATTCAAATGTCATCTCAGGGTCTGAGAGTTCCGGGCCGACGCCGAAATCCGCCTTGTCCTGCTTCAAGGCATTCAGAATCTCGGCCGACTTATATTCACCAATGGAGACCTTCACGCCGGGAAAGGCATCCTTAAACGCCTTAATAATGTAGGGCAGACGCGCTGCAGCGTAGGTGGGCGAACAGGCGATGCGAACATGGCCGCGCCGGAAATCGATGTCTTCCTTAATATGGCGAAACGTCATCGAAAGACCAGAGATCGACGCACGCGCCTGATCGAGCAACATCTTGCCGGCCACCGTCAGTTCCACATGACGTGTCGTGCGCAGGAACAGCTGGGTTCCGGCCTGCGCCTCCAATTCCTTGATCTGCATTGAGATCGCAGACTGGGAACGCCCCATCGCCTTGGCGGTGGCCTGAAATGAGCCGAACTCCGCGACACAGACGAATGTGCTGACGAGCTTGAGGTTCACATGGGCGAGATCGTGAACGGTTCGCGGTTTGATCATTGTCGCTCCGGCCTCAGCTGGGCATGCCTACCCACTCCGTGATAGACAAGACCCCTCCCGCCTTCAAGCGGAGCGCGCGGTTCTCGCAGATTGGCGGCATTTTAGACGCCTGCCTTTTTCAACCGTGCCTTCGCCCATTTGAACATTGGCAACAGCAGCAGACCGGCCGAAAGCAGCAGAAAGACGACCGAAATTGTGCTGCTGGCAAAGATGCCGATATCGCCATTTGACATGATGAGCGAGCGGCGCACATTCTGTTCCAGGATTGGCCCCAGCACCAGTCCAAGAAGAACGGGAACGGATGGGTAGCTGAATTTGCGGAACAGATATCCGAGTAGCCCGAACCCCATAGCCATGCCGAGATCGAAGAAGGAGTAATTGACGCTGAATACGCCGTAGACGACGATCCCCAGCACGATCGGGAAGAGATAAGCGGCGGGGATAAAGACCAGCGAGGCGAGGATCGGCGTGAGCAGGATGGTGAGCACGACGAGCATCAGGTTGCCCGTGTAAAAGGTTCCGATCACCGGCCAGATAAAGTCCGGATTCTGCTCGAAAAGCAGAGGGCCGGGCTGAAGGCCGAGCATCAGCAGTCCGCCCAGCATTATCGCGGTGGTTCCCGAACCCGGAATGCCGAGGGTAAAGAGCGGTATCATGGCCGCATAGGAGGCCGAATTGTTCGCGGCTTCAGGGGAGGCGATGCCCTCGGGAGCCCCTTTGCCGAAGTTTTCGGGATGGTGCGAAATCTTCTTCGAGAAAGAATAGGAAAAAATCGTTGCCGCCGTTGCGCCGGCGCCCGGCAGCACGCCGACGACGAAGCCGATGACTGAGCCGACGATCAGGTCCTTCCATGTCTTGTACATGTCGCTGATGCGCGGCAGAAGCGCCCTCAGCGTATAACGCGCGCGGGCGACCTTGGGCGCGGTCTCATTCACGCTCGCCAGGATTTCCCCGACGCCGTACATGCCGATTGCGATGACGGTAAACTCGATGCCCTCCAGCAGTTCGAAGGTACCGAAGTTGAAACGCGGCGAACCGCTGACGATGTCGAGCCCGACCGTGCCCAGCCACAGTCCCAGGCCGAGAGCCGCAAAACCCTTAGCCCTGTCTTCTCCACCGAGAGACGTGGAAAAGATCAGCGTCATCACCATGAGCGCGGTCATCTCGATTGGCCCGAAGCGCAGGGCGAATTCGGCGAAGGGTGCAGCGATGGCGGTGAACAGTAATATGGAGATGAAGCCGCCGACAAAGGAGGCGAAGGTGGCAATGCCGAGGGCGCGCCCGGCTTCACCGTTTTTCGCCATCGGGTAGCCGTCAAGCGTGGTCATCATGGCCGCGCTCTCGCCGGGAATGCCGAGCAGGATCGAGGTGACCGCGCCGCCGTACATGGCGCCATAGTAGACGCCAGCCAGGCCAGCGACGGCCACTGTCGGCTCGAAGGACACAACAATGGGAAGCAGGATCGCAAGGGCGGCTGGCGGTCCCATCGCCGGCAGCACCCCGATGGCAAGGCCCAACAAGACACCCAGCAAGGTGGCTAGCAGCATGGGGCCGCTGGTCGCCACCGAAAGGCCAAATAAGAGATCAGAAAAGATTTCCATTTCCGGTCCTCTATCAAAAGAACCCGCGCGGCATCGGAACGCCGAGGGCCTTGTCGAAGATCGCCCACGCCAGAAGCGTGAACGTGATTGCGGTGCCTGCGCCAACGCCGAGGCGCGCCAGCCTGAAATCGGGCGCAAGCGCCAGGAAACAGGCGAAGACATAGAACGGGGTGAGCGCGATCATGCCCACGTAAGGTGCAAGGACGATGAACAGCGCGGTGACACCAATAAGGACGGTGACACGAAAGACCTCTACACGGATTCCAGGTCCGGCGGCATTCCCGGCACCGTCCTCGTCGAGAATCTTGCTCTCGCCACCCTTCACCTTTGAAAAAAGGGAAGTACCGGTGCTGACCAGGATCAGGGCACCCGCGATCGCGGGAAAGAAACCGGGTCCGGTTATCGTGCTGGAAAGGATGCCGTAGTCATAGGATCGCCACAGGAGGAACACGGCAAACGCCGCAAAAAGCGATGTGAAGAGTTTTTCGGCCGTAAGCACTCGCACTCGTACCTCCCGATGCGTGTTGCATGTCGATGTGCTCCGCAATCCGGCGAATGGCTGCGCCAATCGCATCGGCCTCCCGGAGCACATCGGATGCGCTATTTCTGAATGGTTGTTAGATAATCGGCGTAAAGCTTGCTGATCTCGGGTACCCGGCGGGCGAATTCGTCCGCATCCCAATAGAGCGGCACAGAGTTGTTACGCTCCACATACTGGGTTTTCCAAATATCGCTTTCTGAAACCTTCTTCATCACGTCTTCCCAGAATGCGATCGCCTCTGCCGGCATATCCTTTGGCATCACCACGCCGCGATAGAGCATCAGTTCGATGTCCGAACCGAGCTCCTTGAACGTCGGCACGTCGGGCAAGGAAGCAAGTCTTTCCGGCGAAGTCACTGCGATCGGCCTCAGGCGGCCCGCCTCGATCTGAGCCATGACTTCAGAAGCGTTCCCGAATTGCAGATCGATATGTCCACCCAGAAGAGCGGTGGTGACTTCGCCGTCGCCGTTGAAGGGAACTGGGCGGACCTCGATGCCAAGTTCGTTGCCGAGCGAAACCGCCAACAGTGCAGGGTCGGTTACCGGGCCAGTGTTGCCGATGCGCAGCACCTTCTTGGACTTGATGTCATCCAGCGTCGCGATGCCCGATTTGGCTTCCACCACGAGAATGAACGGATCTCCCGCGATAACGGCGATGGGCTGGAAGTCCTCCACCTTTGCAGGCGACTGACCCATTAGCGGCGCGACAAAGAAGCTCGTCGCGATAGTGCCCATGACATAGGGGTCGCCTTTGCGCTGCGCCACGTAGTTGTAGGCGATGGCGCCGCCGCCGCCGGGCTTGTTTTCGACAAGCATCTGCGTGGAACTTAGTTTCCCTTCATTGACGATCCGCGCGATGGTGCGGGCAATTATGTCCGAACCGCCGCCGGGCGAAGACTGCACGATCAGCGTGACGTCCCGCTCGGGATAATCGGCTGCGATGGCGCAAGTGGCGAAGAGGCCGCAGGCCGCCATGGCCACGGCAAATATGGATTTACGCATTAGTTTCCTCCCAAAGGTCTTATCGCCGGGGCAGCGCGTCACCACCGGCGGGTTCCTGCACTAGTTATTCCGTTTGTATTCCTTAATGATCCCGTCTTTCGGTTCGAGGCCGAAACCGGGTTTCTGCGACACGTTCAACCAGCCTTTGTCCGGCTGTGGAACCTCCTCGAAGAGCGCGTTGTAGGTCATCCACTTATGGAAGTGATACTCCACAAGGCCGCCATTCAGAACGCCAGCATGGAGGGCGATGTTGTGCGGGCCGTTGCCGTTACCATGGCTGAGCGGCACATTGTAAGCACGGGCCTGGGCTGCGATTCTCAGGCTTGCGGTAAGCCCGCCGTCATTGTTGATGTTAGGCTGAAGATAATCGACAGAGCCCGCTTCCAGATAATCGCGAGCCTTGTAGTGCTCGTTCTCGGCGGCGGCGACGCGAATGCTAGTCTGGCTGCGCAGATGCGCTAGATTTCGCGGCTCGTTATAGTGGACGGGTTCCTCGATGAAGTTTATGTCCAGCTTTTCACATAGGTTACATAAGCGCACCGCATCGGGAAGGGTCATGCGCAGATTGCCATCCATCGACAGCTTCACGTCCGCACCGACGGCCTCGCGCATCGCCGCCATCCTATGGTAATCGTCGATGGGGTCGGGGATCGCTTGGCGACCGACTGTGTTTTTCAGGTGTGTATAGCCGAGCGAGACGAGATGGGCCGCCTCCGCGGCCAGTTCTTCACGGCTATAGACCGGCGCCCCGTCATAGGCAGCGCCATGTGTGATATAGACCGGCACACGGTCGCGCGCGCCGCCAATCAGATGGTGTACCGGCCGACCGACCGCTTTTCCCTTAATGTCCCAGCACGCGATGTCGATCATCGCCATAGCTGAAATAAGCACCCGGCCCAACGGCCGCTCCCATGTATGGCGGTCGAAAAGCTGCGGTATACGCTCTGTGCGGAACGGATCAACGCTTTCCTCGATAATGCGGGGCGCAAGGTATTTCTCGATCAGTTCGATCGCGACCGGATGTGTATATCCGCTCGTCGCCCAACCGATGATGCCGTCATCCGTTTCCATTTCGAGGAGGAGGGCACCTTCCGTGTTGGGTCGATCACGATAGGGTGGCGGGGCGATCGGAATACCCTTCAGGTCGTGAATAGAGATTCTTGCAATCCGCTGCCGAGGCGTTGCGACAGAAGTTTTGTAAAGCATGGTTTCGTTGAGCATCATGGCCTCCTACGTAGGCACAATAGCGATATCGCGCCCTCAGAAAATTGAATTAATCTTCGGGATTAATCAGAAATTGTGGGAGATGGCCCGCTCATTTTTCTACGAAGCTGCGGCCGCGCAGGTGAGACGCGATGACCTACTCAGGTCGTATGCCCTATCGCTCAATGTCTCCGAAGGCGTGCTTCATCGGTGAAAAGATTGAAGGCGCTTGATACGTTGTCCGGCGGCGCTGCGCTGGACAGCATTTCGGCAAGCCAACCCAACTCAGTGAGGGCCGCACTTGCCGAGCAAGTCGGCAGCTACGAGAAAGCCCAGAGCCGCTACATTAACCCACATGACTTGAACCCACATGACTTGCGCAACCTTCGCGGGCCGGGACGGGCGGGGCGATATGTCAGCGCAGAGGGAGAGGGGGGAGGGGGCTTTCGCGGTGGGTTGAGGTGGTCGGAGAGAGGCTCCGGCCGGCCCGCTACGGAGAAGCGACATGGCAAAGGCCATTCAGAAAATCACCCTCGATCGATCTGACGATATTCCCTTCGACAAGCTCGAACTCTCGCAGAAGAACGTTCGCAACATCAAAGCGGGCGTTTCCATTGAGGAACTTGCCAACGATATCGCCCTTCGGGGGCTTCTTATGAGCCTGAACGTCCGGCCGATGCTTGGCGAGGAGGGCAAGGAAACCGGCCACTACGAAGTCCCCGCTGGCGGCCGGCGCTACCGCGCGCTCGAACTCCTGATCAAGCAAAAGCGCATGGCCAAGACAGAGCCGATCCCTTGCATCGTCAAGCGGGGCGGCGCCACCTCGCTCGAGGACGATTCACTCGCCGAAAACGTACACCGCCTTCAGCTCCATCCACTCGATCAGTTCAGGGCGTTCCAGACCTTGCACCTCCAGGGCCTCGGGGAAGAGGAAATCGCTGCCCGCTACTTCGTCTCGGTTTCGACGGTGCGCCAGCGACTGCGGCTCGCTTCGGTCTCGCCGCGTCTGCTCGACCTCTATGCGAGCGACGAGATGAAACTGGAACAGGTGATGGCCTTTTCCATCACCAACGATCACGTTCGTCAGGAGCAGGTCTGGGATACGGTCTCGCGGTCGCATGTCCGGGAATCCTATTACATCCGCCGGCTCCTCACCGAAACGGCGGTCCGCGTCGCCGATCGCCGTGCGGTTTATGTTGGCATCGAAGCTTACGAGGCAGCAGGTGGTGTCATCATGCGCGATCTGTTCGAGCAGGATCAAGGCGGGTGGCTCCAGGATCCGGCGCTGCTTGAGCAGCTCGTGTTCGACAGGCTGAAGACCGACGCCGAGGCGCTGAAGACGCAAGAAGGCTGGAAATGGGTCGATGCCGCGCTCGACTTCCCCTATGGCCACACCTCCGGTCTGCGCCGCTTCTATGGCGAGCGAGCTGAGGTCTCCGCGGAAGAGCTTGACCGGTACGACAAGGTGAAGGCGGAATACGATAAGCTCGATGCGGAATACGCAGAGGCGGAAAACTATTCCGAGGAAACGGAAACCCGTATCGAAGAACTCGGCAATGAACTCGATCGGCTGAATGACCGGCCCTATGTCTTCGACAGGCAAGACGTCGTACGCGGCGGCGCCTTCATTTCGTTGAGCGCCAGCGGCGAGCTGAAAATCGAGCGCGGATTCGTCCGGCCCGAGGACGAGCCCGTCGTCGACGTCGATGAGCGTGATGCCGGCGATCACGATGGCGGCGCAGATGATGCCGTCGCGAGTGCGACGACGGGCGGCGTCTCGGTCAACGGTAAGTCGGTCGCGGTCGAGTCGCCGGAACAGGAGGACGACAGAGTTCGACCGATCTCCGACCGCGTTATCGAGGATCTGACGGCAACCCGCACCATTGCAATGCGGAACGCGCTCGCTAACGATCCGGTCATGGCCTTCGTCGCCGCCCTCCACGTTTTCGTCCTGAAGACCTTCTTTGTTTATGGCTCGGACTCGTGCCTTGAGATCACGCTCCAAAGCGCGAAATTCAGCCAGACGCAGGATCTGGGCGAAACGGTCTGGGCGAAGGAGATCGAGGAGCGCCATGAGGTATGGGGTCACGATCTCCCCAAGGATGCCAGCGAGGTCTGGGACTACCTGGTCGCCCTTGACGAGGCCAGCCGGCAGGCGCTGTTCGCCCATTGCGTTTCGCAGTCGCTCAATGCCGTCGTTCAGGCTTGGAACCGCCGGCCCGCGGCGATCGCCCATGCCGAGCAACTTGCCCGCTCGATCGCCTTCGACATGGTCGAGGCAGGGTGGGTGCCGACGGTCGACAACTATCTCGGCCGAGTGACGAAGGCACATATCCTGCAGGCGGTTCTCGAAGCGAAGGGCGAGCAGTCGGCGCAACTGATCGACCACCTCAAGAAGCCCGACATGGCGCGCGAGGCCGCCCGGCTGCTGGAAGGCAGCGGATGGCTGCCCGAGCCGCTGCGGTTCGCCGTCGATCAAGCCCCTGTCGAGATCGCTGACCATGCGGACGACGGCCCCATCGAGGGCAGCACCGCGGCAGCATCCGATGTCGATCTGCCGGCATTCCTGGCTGAGGATGTCGAAGGGGAGGGCGTCTCTCCCGAGGATGTCGACGCCGGAGAGCAGCGTAATCTCGACGCTGCGGAATAACCGGGCTCAACCCGCTCAACCAAGGCCCGGACCCTATGCCGGGCCTTCCTGGTTTAGGACAAGGAGAATAAGCATGTCAGCATCTCACATCTTCGACATCGCGCATACGAGCCCGCCATGCATCACCCTGCATGAGGGCAAATTCGACGCCGGCGGCGTCATCCTCGTGACGGTCATGCGCACCTAGGGATCGACAGCGATCTGAACTTCCGCATGCTGAAACGACCCGAGCCGGGTCAGGTCTCGGTCGTTTCGAAAATCGGCGATAACGTCGAATTGCTGCATCTCGCCAACAACCGCGAGATGGCCGAGCTTTGGCTTGCGAAGGCCGGCTATAGCCGTGCTCGCCTTGAAGATGTCCGCGCCGTCACCGGCGTCGGGCGACCTTCCTCCGCGACCGAGGCGCAGAGCCACGTAGCCTGACGCTAATCACCCCTATCCATCCAACACAACCCGGCCGCGCCGGGCTCCTTTATTTCAGGAGACTTCATCATGAGCACCATGGTTCCCACTTCCCGGCCGGTATCCAGTGGCTTCAAGGTCGATATCTCGCGTGGCGAGCGTATTGGCCGCGTGTCGTCAGAATGGTTCTCGCGGCCTGACGACGAACGTTATCTGTCGCTCCCCGAGCTTCACCAAGCCGCCAAGTCCCGAGCCGATCATGCCCGTACCCGGACCGTCGAAAGCTCGACGATCCGCGTGGAAGCGACTAGGGACAATGCCGAGCGTCTCGCCCTTATCGTGCCCGGCGAACGGCAGCCGCTGGCGCCCACGCATTGGAGTTATGGGCAGCTTTGCAGCCTGGTCGGCGCTCCTTCGAACTACATGCGCCAGCTGCCCGCGCCGCTCGCGGCGATCAATCTGCAGCACGGTCTTCTCAACCACCGCGCCGAGCTGGTGAAAACGCTCGAGATGGATGACGGTCGCGTCGAACTGAGGGCGGTTACGGGGCCCGAGTATGGCCGCATATGGGATCATGAATTGATCTCGGCCGTGATGAACATTGCCGGCAATGGGACGGGCGACACGATCTGGAAGGTGCCGGGCGTTCTCGACTGGTCGACGATGACCCACAATCCGTTCGTCGACGTCAGCAAGGAGACCACGACGCTCTATGCCAGCGACCGCGATGTGTTCGTGTTCCTCGTCGACGACACACATCCAATCGAGGCAGGCCGCCTCCCGAACGGCGAGCCTGATTTATATTTCCGCGGCTTCTATGCCTGGAATAGTGAGGTCGGGTCGAAAACGCTAGGAATTGCGAGCTTCTATCTCAGGGCCGTGTGTGCCAACCGCAATTTGTGGGGCACGGAAAATTTCGAGGAAATCACCATCCGACATTCAAAGTTCGCGGCGCAGCGTTTCGCTCATGAGGCCGCGCCTGCACTGGCAAACTTCGCCAATTCCTCGCCCGCGCTTTTCATCGCCGGGATCCGCGCGGCGCGCGAACGCGTCGTCGCGCGTAACAACGAGGACCGCCAGGCCTTCCTGCGTCGACGCGGGTTCTCCAAAGCCGAAACTGGCAAAATCATTGAGACGGTATTATCCGAAGAAGGGCGGCCACCGGAGAGTATATTCGACTTTGTACAGGGGATCACTGCACTCGCGCGTGGCAAGGACCATCAGGACACGCGATTAGAACTCGAAGGCAGGGCCAGGAAGCTGCTCGAAAGCGCCGCCTGAGTGCCAACAGAAATTTCCTTACCGTCCCCATGCCGTCGTTCGGTCGCCACCCGCACGACGGCACTTATTTGTTTGCAGGAGGCCCAGCCATGGATGAATCTGACATCATTTATAAAAACGGCGTCTTCCGGTTCGGCCAGGGACGTCGGTTGGCCTCGGCATCGCGATTGCCCCGTACGCCCATCTGGCAAAGTAGATAGTCAACAACTGGGGACCACGTAAGAAGTCACGCCACGGTATCGACGGGTTCCTGCTTTGCCTTGGATCGGGCTATGAGGCGTCCGTCCTCCCGGCGCCATCGACTGCTTGTTCGACCGAAACGTGATCGGCTGTGGCCGCCTTCAGGTCGACGTTGCCCTAGATCATGCGCGCCTTCCGTGACAGGCACGCCGTTCTTGACCTCAACCACGAACGGCTTTTTCTGGCTTCATGCGGCCCAACGCTGGCGATGACCATAGTTCCGGCCTCAAGGCAGTCTCGGCATTTCCCCCTCCGCCACCCTCCAGACCCAGGGTGTGATCTCCGGCCTTGCGTCGGTCATGTCCGCGAGCGCATGCTCGTAGTTCTCGCCGGCCCCCGTGGGCACGATGAACATAGCGATCGGGGCGGGTTTCTGCTCCGGCAGCATCACCGATACAATCGGCTGGTCGCGCGATAGGTTGAAGCGCAGCCCCTTGACGCTCTTGCGCTTGACAACGCTCAGCTTCGCCAGCAGTCGCAGTTCGTCGATGGTCTCAAATGGGATCCAGTGCTCGGTGACCACCATCAGCGCTATCTCTTCGACCGAGGCGATGCCAGCCGCCGAAATTCCGAACGTGCAGATCATGATCAGATGGGAGGCTTCGTTCGAACGCCAAAGCTCCAGCTCGGCTTCATGGCGTGCGGCCAACCTTCGCGATGCGCCCTCCTCAACCATCAGCGGAAACGGCAAATGCCGCACACTGATCCTCTGCCCCTCCCGCGCCGGCGCAAACTCCTTCACCTCGGCCACCATTAGCATCAGCTTTCGCGGTCCGGGTCCCGTCGCCTGAATGCCTTTAAGCGCCGCCGCTCGCCGGGCAGCGATGCCATCCTTGTCCTTGGGATAATACACCTCCGGCACATACAGCATGTCGCTCAAGGAACCGCCCCTTGCCGTCATCTGCCCCGCCGCGTTGAGAAGGCTGTTGCGAACCCGACCCCAACCCCGCTTGCCCGCCCAAACGGACCGCCATTCCGACAGTTCGCCCGTCTCCCACAGATAATGCAGCGTCGCTCGCAGCGACAGTTTCTTAGCTTCGCTGCGAATGTTCGGCTCGGCAGGTTCCGCCGGAGCGCCCGGTCCCGACCGCGGCCCTCTTTTCGTTAGGGTGAAGTCCAGCTTCAATTCGGCCCTGCCGCTGGCATCGATCTGGATTGCGTTGCCGATCAGGGGTCCGAGACCGGATAGCTCGTATGGCTGTTCATAGGCAGGACAGACGGCGTCATGCTCGCGGCCCGACAGCGGCATGCGTTTGATCAGATACTGACCTTCCATGCGGGCGATGTACATCGGAACTGGTGGTTCCTTGCAAAGGCACAGCGGTCGAAGTCGCTGCTGATAGGCATGCGGCAAAGCCTCCGGGAGCTCGGGTGAGGTTTCATCCAGAACCCGTTCGCCGATCTTGAATCTCCGCATCCTGTCCTCCTCATCTTTCGGCTGTAAGGGTGCTTTCCGCCGATTGTTTGGAGAAGGTTGTAGCATGGACATCAAGCGTTATACTATCAGAAATCAGACGGTATAACCGCGTCAGTGGCCGGCGGCCAAGGGGCAGGGCGCGCCGCGAGACGAAGAGAGCGGCCGACAGGGCATCGGAGGGATAGGAGCCGATGGCCGCATCCTGATGTTCTTCGAAACCAACAGCGACGAGGTATTTATCGACGGTGTGGTGACCGAACTGCCGGAGCCGCGTGCTCCGCCAATCCATTCCCAATTTCCCCCAACCAGGCCCGGGCTCCAAATGGAGCGCCGGGCTTTCCGCATTTTAGGAGAGCATCATAACCACGCCCGCAATCGAGCATTCTCGTCCGGCCGCCCCGGCCCGTTCCTGAACTTCCGGTCCGAGGTCGTGCACCTGATCTGTTTCGCAATCGTCTTCTGGGATTGCCCCGGTGACACGCTCTACGAAGACCGGCACACGTCCACCGGCTGAGCGCGGCGGAAGCCGCCGGCTGGATTAGCCGCGGTGGCAAGGCGCTTCTGCATGAGGCGCCAGTCGTTGGCGCTGCTGCGTTCGGCAACCTCAAGTTCGCGCCTCGGCTGATGCCCCGGGGGCTGGTCTCCATGCCGCACTGAGAGGGAGAGAGGGGCCGGCAAGGGGCGGCCTGCCGGGATTGGAGAGCGTCCGGGGCGGGCCTGTCCTTCCCTCGCTCTCGACAGGCACTTCCATGAACGTGATCTCTTCCGCGGCCGCGGCCGCGGCCGCCCCCCTCTTGTCGTCCGACCACACGAGCCGCGGCGGAAACATCTTTCTCGCCGGCCACGCGCTCTTGCCGCTCATCGAACGCGGTCAGGCAATAGGCGCAGCCGATCTCCGCGCCACCCTGACCGGCGCCTTCGGCGGCAGCGATGCCGAGGGCTTTTGGACGTGGAAGGACGCCTACGAAGCGACTGAGGTCGCGCAAGTCCTGTTCCTGCGCAAATTCGGCACGGCTATCGCCGCCCGCACAAACGCACCGCAGGCGGCGCTCGTGATGGTGAAGAAGGTCGCGAAGCTCGTTCCGACCCATACGCGCCGTTCCGAGGAGAGCCAGGCGCTTCAGCAGCTCTCCACCCCAACGCCGCTCGCCTATGTCGCGTCCCGTGCGGCCGGCATCATGGCTGACGACGTCGTGCTCGAACCCTCCGCCGGAACCGGCCTGCTGGCGATCTTCGCCGAGCTTGCCCATGCGCGTCTTTACCTCAACGAATTCGCCTCGGTCCGCCGCTCTCTCCTGGAGCAACTCTTCCCCGGAAGGACCGTCACGCAGCACGACGCAGCCCATATCGACGATTACCTCGACCGATCGGTCCGGCCGACCGTCGTCATGATGAACCCGCCATTCTCGGCTGGGGTCCACGTCGAGGGCCGCGTGGATGACGCCTCATGGCGTCATCTCTCTTCCGCCTTCGCGAGGCTCGCCCCGGGCGGTAGACTTGTCGCAATCACTGGCTCCGCCCTTTCCCCCGACAATCCCAAATGGCGTGACGGGTTCGTGCGGCTGCAAGAACATGGCACCGTGCTCTTCAGCGCCGCCATCGACGGCAGCGTCTATGCCCGCCACGGCACCACGACGGAAACCCGGCTCACGGTGATCGACAAGATTGCGGTCGCAGATTCGGAACAGCTCGTTTTGACGAAGGGCGCCGCGCCCAATCTGGAAACCCTTCTCGCCTGGCTCGCGGGCCTCCCACCCCGCTCGCCGTCGACGGCGCCGAACTCCATCGGCGCGCTTTCCAACAACATTCTGCGCAACGTCACTGCGAAGATGGCAGCGCGCAAGGCCGCCGGAACCATGCGTCCCGCTGCGGTCGCAGACCGCCTCCCGCGCGCCGCCCCGGCGCGCCCGGCCGCCGTGCCTCCGCCCGCGGCGACCGATGACACGGTCATCGAGCTTACCTACGAACTGCGCGACGCGGTGCCGACGGATGCCGTTGAGAAGGTCGACGGCATCTACGAGCCGTACCATCTCCAGGCGATACACATCCCCGGCGCCAGGCCGCACCCGGACAAGCTTGTCGAGTCTGTCGCCATGGCGTCGGTCGCGCCGCCGAAACCCAGCTACCGCCCGCTTCTGCCGAAGCACGTTGTCACTGGCGGTGACCTGTCCGAGGCCCAGCTCGAGAGCGTCATCTATGCCGGCGAAGCGCATTCCGGCTATCTTGCCGGTCATTGGACGGTCGACACCTCCTTCGACAATCTGACTGCCGCCTCACCCGAGTCCGAAGGCGCCGTCCGCTTCCGCCGAGGCTGGTTTCTCGGCGACGGGACCGGCGCGGGCAAGGGTCGTCAGGCCGCCGGCGTGATCCTCGACAACTGGCTCAAAGGCCGCCGTCGGCATGTCTGGATATCGAAGTCCGACAAGCTGATCGAGGATGCGCAGCGCGACTGGAGCGCGCTCGGCCAGGAAAAGCTCCTTGTCACGCCGTTGTCCCGCTTCCGGCAGGGCAAGCCGATTCCGCTCCTCGAAGGCATCCTATTCACGACCTTTGCGACGCTGCGAACTGATGAACGTGAAGGCAAGCGCTCGCGCGTTCAGCAGATCGTGGATTGGCTGGGAGATGATTTCGATGGTGTCATCATCTTCGATGAAGGCCATGCCATGGCCAACGCCGCCGGCGGTAAGACCAACCGCGGTGACAAGGTGGCCTCGCAGCAGGGCCGAGCCGGCCTTCGCCTGCAACGCGCGCTTTCCGATGCCCGCGTCGTCTATGTCTCGGCGACCGGTGCGTCGGAGGTCGAATCCCTTGCCTATGCCGAACGTCTCGGTCTCTGGGGCAGCGCCGATTTTCCTTTCCCGACACGCTCCGAATTCATCGCGGCCATCGAGGACGGCGGCGTTGCCGCCATGGAAGTGCTTGCCCGCGACCTCAAGGCCATGGGACTCTATGCGTCGCGCTCCCTGTCCTTCGGAGGCGTCGAATACGAGATTCTCGAACACCAACTGACCGCGGAACAGGTCCACATCTACGATTCCTATGCCGAGGCGTTTCAGGTCATCCACACCCATCTGGACGCGGCGATGGAAGCTTCCGGGATCACCTGCAAGAGCGGGACGTTGAACAAGAACGCCAAGGCGGCAGCCCGTTCGGCCTTCGAAAGCTCCAAGCAGAGATTTTTCAATCACCTGCTGACGTCGATGAAGACGCCGGCTCTAATCTCCGCGACGACCAGGGATCTGGAGGAGGGGCATGCCGCCGTTATCCAGATCGTCTCGACCGGCCAGGCGATCACCGAGCGCCGGTTGGTCGAGATTCCGACCGAGGAATTGAACGACATCCAAGTCGACATAACGCCGCGCGAGCTTGTCGCCGACTATCTGATGCATTCCTTCCCGACGCAGCTCTTCGAAGAGTTTTCCGATGCCGAAGGCAATGTCGCCTCACGGCCGGTCTACGATCCGGACGGCAATCCCGTCATCTGCCGCGAAGCCGAACGCCGCCGTGACGACCTCATGGAGCGGCTCGGAAGCCTCCCAGCGATCCCGACCGCGCTCGACCAGATCGTCCAGCATTTCGGGACGGACCGCGTCGCCGAGATCACCGGCCGCTCGCGCCGCATCGTGCGGCGCGACGACGGTAGCTCCATCGCCCGCTTTGCCGTCGAAAGCCGGCCCGGCAGCGCCAATCTCGACGAGGCACGCGCCTTCATGGACGACGAGAAGGGCATTCTCATCTTCTCGGAAGCGGGCGGGACCGGGCGCTCCTATCACGCGGACCTTGCCTGCAAGAACCAGCGCCAGCGCCTGCACAATCTTCTCGAAGCAGGCTGGCGAGCGGATGTGGCTATCCAGGGCCTCGGCCGCAGCCATCGCACCAACCAGGCGAAGCCGCCCCGCTTCCGGATGATTGCGACCAACGTCAAGTCGGAGCGGCGATTTCTATCGACCATCGCCCGGCGTCTCGACACGCTCGGCGCGATCACGCGAGGACAGCGCCAGACCGGCGGGCAGGGCATGTTCCGTTCGGAGGACAATCTCGAATCGCAATATGCCCGCGACGCGCTCCGGCAATTCTACGGCGTTCTCTACGCCGGCAGGATCGAGGGCTGCTCGCTCAAACGGTTCGAAAACATCACCGGCCTGTCGCTCACCGCCGAGGAAGGCGGCCTGAAGGACGAATTGCCGCCGATCCACACCTTCCTCAACCGCATGCTGGCGCTGACTATCGCCATGCAGAATGTTCTATTCGAGGCCTTTGAGCAATTGCTGACCGCCCGCATCGAAGGCGCTATTGCCGCCGGAATTTATGACAAGGGCCTGGAAACGCTGGCGGCCGACCGCATGACAGTCAAGGATCGCAAGCTGATCTACAAGCATCCGCTCACCGGCGCGCAATCGCATCTCCTGACGATCGAACGCATGAACCGCAACACGCCCATGACGCGGACCGATGCCCTCGCGATTGCCGAACGCGATCCGCGCGCAAAGCTGTTGGTCAACGGCAAGTCCGGCCGGCCGGCAGTGATGATCCCAACCCGCTCGATCATGCGCGACGACGGAGCCATTGAGCCACGCGTCGCACTGATCCGTCCGATGGACGAACTCCGTTTCGAGCTACGCCAGCTCGAAGAGACGAACTGGGAGGAGGCAGACGAACAGGCCTTTGCCGCCGCCTGGGATGCCGAGATTACCGCCATACCGGAATTCTCGACCTCGACACTGCACATCGTCTCGGGTTTGCTCCTGCCGATCTGGAAGCTGTTGCCGCAGGACTATTGCCGCGTCTATCGTCTTCAGGCCGAAGGGGGTGAGCGCATCGTCGGTCGCCTGATCCGGCCTTCCGGCATCGCCCGGCTCTGCACCAATTTCGGCATCGACCAGACGGAAGTTCTCAGCGCGGAGCAGGCATGGAAATCGGTGCTCGACGGATCCTCCATCATCAGCCTTGCCGGCGATATGACGCTGCGCCGGGCTCGAGTGATGAGCGACTACCGCGTCGAGCTTACCGGCTTCACCGACGGCATGCGCGACTGGCTGCGCTCGATCGGCCTCTTCTCCGAGATGATCAGCTGGAAGCTGCGCTTTTTCCTGCCGGTGACCGACGACGGTCCGGCGATCCTGTCGAAGCTGACGCAGCGCCATCGGCTGCTGGCCGTCGAAAGCGGGCATTGAAAGGAGCTAAGCCATGTTGTCCATCGCGGAACTGGCGGACCGTCTCGCGCGTGACGCGGAGGCGGTCTGCCGGCATTACCTCTCCGCCGGC
Source organism: Mesorhizobium sp. YR577 (assembly GCF_900116595.1). NCBI lineage: Bacteria > Pseudomonadati > Pseudomonadota > Alphaproteobacteria > Hyphomicrobiales > Phyllobacteriaceae > Mesorhizobium > Mesorhizobium sp. YR577. Next base: position 75,619 of record NZ_FPBI01000016.1, read on the forward strand.
CGTAAGGCCGGCAATTACTGGATCGTCGGCGATGTCGCCAACTCGAAGGGCAAGTCGCTCTATGTGCATCTCTCGGGGCCGCGTAGCGGTCGTTGGGCGGATGGAGCGACGGGACAATACGGCGATCTTCTCGATCTCGTGCGCGAAACCTGCGGCCTGGTCGACTTCCGCGACGTTGCGGATGAGGCGCGGCGGTTCCTGAGCGAACCCCAACCCGACCCGGCGGCGTCCCGCAGGGACTACGCCCTGGATATCTCGCCGGTCAATAGACCGGCGGCCGAGCGGGCCCGACGCCTGCTGCGCATGACGCAACCATTCGCCGGCACACTGGCGGATCGCTACCTACGCCGGCGCGGCATCCTGCACGCGTCCCAGTTTCCAGCCCTGCGTTACCATCCGTCCTGCTACTATCGGGATCTTGTGACCGGGCGGATCACAAGCTACCCGGCGCTGATCGCCGCAGTGACCGACCCCTTCGGCACGATCACCGGCGTGCACCGGACCTACCTCGAATGCTGTGGGCTCGATCCGGACAGCGTCGGCAAGGCGAAGGTCGATACGCCGCGCCGCGCCCTTGGCGAACTGCTCGGCAATGCGGTGCGCTTCCGCTTGCCTGTCCAGGGGCCCGTCCCGGTCCTGGCCGCTGGCGAGGGACTCGAAAGCATGTTGTCGCTTGGCGCTGTGATCCCCGACATGCCGATGGTCTCGGCGCTGACGGCCAATCACCTCGCCGCGTTTCGCCTGCCGGCCGGCTGCCTGCGTCTTTACATCGCCGCCGATGCGGATAGCGCCGGCCGGCACGGTATCGTGCGATTGAGCCGCCGCGCGCAGGCGCTCGGAATCCTGCCGCTGGTGCTCGCTCCCGAACTCGGCGACTTCAACGAAGACCTACGCCGGCTTGGACCCGCCCGGCTCACCGCGCATTTGCGGTCGCAGCTCGCTCCGGAGGATGCGCTGGCCTTCCTGCCCGCGTGATAGCCGTGAGGCGAAGGCGGGGTGGGGCGGTGTCGCCGTGCGTGCCGGAATGGCCGATTGCTGTTGGTCGCCGGATGGTGGAGCGCGCGCGCCCGCGGGCCTGCCCGGAGGCGACCCATACCGTGGGGCGGGCCGGCCTTCGGCGGCGGGGCCGCTCGGCGCTTTGCTGGTCCGCTCGCTTCGCTCGCGGCTCCGGCCGTCCGCCCCATGGAAGGGATCGCCGTCAGGCCGCGAGAGGCGCGGCCCCAACCGACGGAGACCATCATGAACCTGGCGCTTCCCATCGACGACGCTGTCGAGCCCCACCACGCGTCTTCCCCGACCGACCGCTTCATCTACGAAATGCAGCTCTACGGTCATCGCCCCCTCCAGGACGAGCCCGACCCACGGCCCCTGCCCGAGGAGCCGGTGGTCCAGTCTGCGCTGACCGTCATCTTCGACGCCATGTTCGAGATGCTTGGCGACACGCGGCTGGAGCCCGATCTCGAAGACCTGCTCTGGTCGACGGTCAATCTTTTCCACCGGGCCGGCGAGCGCATCCAGCGCGAGCTTCAGCGCAACGAAGACGCGCAGCGCACCGGCCAGCGCGAACAGGACGGCTCCGAGGTCAAAAGCGTTGAGCTGGAGCGCCACTTGGCCGAGGGCATCACGCTTCTTGAACGCCGCAAAGCCTTCGAGTTCATGCGGGACTATGCAGCCGACCTGTTCGAGGCGCAGACCGGCTCGGCATGGCGCCCGCGCACAGGCTCGAAGGTCAACCACGCCAACATGACCGCGGCGATGATCGACAGCCGTGACTTCCTCTCCGCTCGCCGCCACTCCGAGGCTGAGGTGATGATCCCGGCCGGCACGAAAATCGCCCTCGGTGGCGGCATGGACTACAACGACCACGAGCGAATCTGGGCAGCGCTCGACAAGGCCCACGCCAAGCATCCCGACATGGTCCTGCTGCACGGTGGCTCGCCGAAGGGCGCCGAGCGCATCGCTGCTTGCTGGGCCGAAGCCAGAAAGGTGACGCAGATCGCCTTCAAGCCCAACTGGAACCGGCACGCCAAGGCCGCCCCCTTCCGGCGCAACGACGAAATGCTCTCGGTCATGCCCGCGGGCGTCATCATCTTCCCCGGTTCCGGCATCACCAAGAACCTCCGCGACAAGGCCCGCCGGTTCGGCATCAACGTCTGGGAAATCACAGACGGCGCTTGAGCGCCGTTTTCCCATGACGGGTACAGGAGGGTTACATTTCCGCGAATTTGTGTACACATTTTCGCGGAAATGGAGCGCCGCCATTGATGCCTTCATGCAGGCGATCTCCGTCCCGCTGCCAGGGGACGGAGCAGCTGCGTCAGACAGTGCTCTGGGAATGCTTAGGTGGCGCTTTCGAGCATTGTTGCTGACGGCGCGTATTTACCTATCGCCAGCCGCCAGAATTCAGCGCGACCAGTCTCCTTGTGCGGGAGCGGTCTTATGTGGCCAAACGCGTGAATTGGTCCTTGGGCAATAAGCGCCGAAAGTCCGCATCGAAACTCACGACATGCTCGCCCTGATGGATCGCCGCGGCCGCCAGCCACGCATCGGGAATGTCGTTGGCGGAAAGCGACTTTTCCAGGCATAGCCGTGCAAGCATAGCCATCTCGCCGCCCAACATGGCTTGTTCGACGCTCGGCGCTTGCAGCAATGCCTCAATAAAGCGCAGCGCTTCGGCAATCGGTGTCGGATTGACGAAAATTTTCGGATGCGTCACCAGTCGCAGAAAGCTTGCGATCACCATCGGTTGCAGGGTCAAAGGCGAGCCTTGTCCCGCCGCGGAAACGGCACGCTCAAGCCAAGATCGGGCGGTTTGATGATGCGGATGGTCGTCGCGAGAAGCAGCAACCAGGATGTTGACGTCAGGCGTCATGATCGGCGGCGTCCAGCATGGCCTTATTGCTAAGGCCATTGAGACCGGGCGCCAATCCGCCCTTGCCCTTGTAGACCGGTAGCCTCACAGCTTTGGACGGCATCTTTTGCTTGCGCAAACGAAGCTGCAATCCTTCCTCGATCAAGCGCGTGAGCGTAATACGCTGTTGCGCGGCGAGAGCCTTCGCCTCACTCAGCAGAGCATCGTTCAGGTCAAGCGTTGTTTTCATTGGCGCGACAATCCATACAGATTTCTGTATCCTATCCTGCAGGAAGGTTATGCGCAACAGACTTCTTGAGAGCAAGTACGCAGCGGTCAGCAGTGTGGCTGCAATTGCCTCGCCGCACGATGAGTATCGGGCGCGTCGGCCCTTGGCCGACCCGAGCTCTACTCGTAGCGTCCGCCACTCGCCGGTCTGGCTGCGCCGTCGCGGCCTTCGGCAACGATCCCTTACGCAGAAGGAGAGGAGGATCAGGAGGGGGCAGAACTGTTGGAGAGAGAAAGGAGAGCCTCAATGGCGATGATTTTCATAGGCGGATCGCGCGACATATTCAAACTGCGGAGGGCGTCATCGCGAGCATCGGCGACATCGTGACGGCCGAGCATGGCGTCCCGGTCCGCGATGCATCCGGAGCCGACACCGAAGTACCGAGCCTGCTCGCCGGTTACGGCTACGAGCATGTCTGCGTCTTCCATGGCGGTAGAGAACCTCGCAACAATCTCGGCGACTGGGCAGCCTACAACATCGAACCACCAACCGGTGCGCACTGTTTCGCTGTCCATGCCGCGAAGGACCGCGAAATGGCGAGGCGCGCCGACTGCGGGCTGATGATCTGGGACGGCGCCTTGCCGGGACCGCGCTCAATGTGCACCGGGCCTGGATCGGCTCGCCCTGCGTCGTCTACGACATGGCGCGCGGTGTGGTAAGCACCGTCCATTCCCGGGTGGCGAGCCTTGATCGACCGTGCAGGCTCGGACGTAGACCGGCAGGTCGAGGCGCGTATGATGCCGGACGAGCACGACAACTTGAACCATTGAGGCCCGGCAGCGTGGTCGTTTTGTTGGCGTCGAGCAGCCGTGGCGCCGGCCTGCCGAACGGAAGCCGGCCCCTTGCGGGACCGGCTTGGTCCGCGCCATACCGGGTCGGTCCGCTGGATGAAGCTGTTGTCCGCGCGCCCGGGCGACCGACAACGGCGTCGCCGAAAATGATGCCCTCCGCGGAGCGCGCCATTCGGCCCGAAGCGCGTATCCGAACCACCGCGCGGCGGGACCGTGAACCAGCGGCAGCATGTTTCGAGGCCGGGCGTCTGTTGAACTGATGCGGCAGGCGGAGATGCATTCGCGGGCCGGTGTCCGCTAAAGAACGGCGATGCGCAGGGACGCAGAGCGACGTTATGGCGCTCCTGCGAGCATACCCTGTGGCAGCAAGTGCGGCGGTCGGGCTGCCTGGTGTGCCGCGCCATCGGCCGCATCCGGTCCATTCCCTTGTTATGTCGACTTGTGGAGGACCGCCTGCTTATTGCGGTCAACCCCATTGGGGTACAGCCGACAAAATTTCTGGAAAATTCTTTTCAAGTTTTGCCTGCGGGGACGTTCGCCCCCGGATTTTCGGCAAAAAGAATTTTCCAGAAATTGTGCCGGCCTGACCGCAGCAGGACGGCCCTCTCCAGCGCCGCCATCGGGAATGGACCCGATACTACCGAAGGAGAAGTACAATGGCATCCCAAATCGCAACCCTCACCGCCAAGGCCGACGGCTCGATGGAAGGCGTCTTCGCAACGCTCCGGGTGAACGCCCCGATCGCCGTCCTGCCGAACGCCAACAAGTCCCGTGAGGAAGCTCCGGACTACCGCATCGTCAACAAGCGCACCGGCTTCGAAATCGGCGCGGGCTGGAACCGGATCTCGCCACGCAGCGGCGTGGAATACCTCTCGGTGAAGCTCGAAGCCCCCGAGATCGGTGTCATCTTCGGCAACGTCGCCCCGGCCCCAGGCGGAGACGAAAGCAAAAAAGTCATCCTCTGGAACGAACCGAACTGAACCAAGCTAAGCCGGTCCCGCAAGGGGCCGGCTTCCTTCTTTGCCTCTGCCACGGGGACAATCATGACCATTCCCAAAATTGAACGTCTTCTGAACAGCCCTGCTGAACCCGAGATCGAACGGCGATCGCCACCATGCTGCCGTGACCCTCCAACCACTTGCGCGTGCGAACGACCACGTGCCGGATCGACTCGGACGCTGGCGAGACGGTCGGCCACGGCTGGAGCCAGCTCAGCTCGCTCTACGCCACTGAGAAGTCCGGTGTGCAGATTCCGCCCGCTGGCGCCCTGCGGCCGGATGGATTTTGGTGCCAAACGGAGCCTGAACGTGTGCTCAGATCCTCCGATCGTGCCGTGGCGCGGCGAAGGCCTCAAGGACGTCGCGGCCCCTCCAATTTTTTCAACGAACCGCTGGCGCGGCTCGCCGAAAAAATCGGTTCCTCCGCTTGCCGCCTCCGGCGGTCGCGTACCACGATCCTTGACCCCTCCGCCGTGCCACAGACGCCGTCGTCATCTTTCATAAACTAAAAGGAGACGACAATGTCGATCGAACAGCACATCGAGGAACTGCGGGCCGAGCTGCGGAACGCCGTCTATCCCGCAGAACGCCACGAGATCGAAGCCGAGCTGAAGCGAGCCTGCGCCGAACTGGACGCAGCGATGGCCGACCTCTTCGGCGACGACGCAGAGCCTCCCCACTGAGGGAGGTCTGTGATTGCAATCCGGGCCGGTCGCGCCGGATCGACCGGCGCGACCGGCCGGAAGCTCCGCTTCCAACCGACCTGCGCACCGCCGAAGGAATGGGGCAGGCGCTATATGTTTGCCGGTCTTATTCCGTATCCGCGTGCGCGCTTCGCCCGCAACAGATCGAGGAAGAGGCGCACCGCGCCCGCCTCCCACGCGAAATGGTGCACCATCATCTGGTCGCCGGAACCGATACGCCCCATCGCCGTGTAAGGCACAGTGTCCCGAACAGCGCCGGTTCGATCGACAGGGAATAGAAGCGCGCCATGTTCCTCGTCGCGTCCGTGCGCCCGATACAGAGCTGGTATGGTTGAGTGAGCATGGCGGAAGAATCGCCTGATCAGGTTTTCGCGTCCAATGACACTTATGAATCCGTCGATCCATGCCGATTCATTTTCGTGATCAATCGCTGGTCCTGCCTGCGCGGTCTCCGGGCGAGCCGAATTTTGGTCGGTCGCGCTCTACTTGCGCCGTTCCCCAAGCCGGCTACGCCGTCTCAGCCGGATAGATCGGCAGTCCCGTCGCATGGGATACCCGTTCGCGCTCCCCCCGCTGGCTGGTCGCTGGATACGCACCATTAAGGCCACGAGGCTCACCTCCGACTTCCAAAATTACGCCGACCCAGCCGGCCTCAAGGACGGCGCGGATGGACTAGCTCGATCGGCGTCTATTCTAGGCTCGCGTTCTTGTCTGGATCCCTTCTTAAGTCTAGACTCTCTGGTATCTGAAAGTCTGTACTTGCCAAAATCCGCAATGAACCCGCCGCCAATCGATCATAAAGGTGGCCCAACGGGCCGCAGCGCGACGTCCCGCGTGCTCCGCTTAGTCGTCCGTCTTCCATTCATGATCGTCCTCGGCCTTGCGAGGGCCGTTCTCTTTAGTGCCTGGTATCTCGCTTTCTACGTCCTTTGCATGTTCCGCCCGTTCACGGGAATGCTGTTGCTGGCCGGGATCGTGATGGTGCCGATGGCGATCACCGTCTTCGCCCATCCCGACGCCGCCAACGGCATGCCGTTCTGGGCCTTTATTCTGATGGCGATTGGATGCGCCGCCTTTGCGGTCGGCTATTCGATCTTCCTCGACTGGATCACGCCGCCCGGCGCGGAAGATCCGTTTGCTCGCTACCGCCGCCGTGGCCGGTAGCGCTGGTGGCCGGTACAGAACCGTTTGTTTCCGTCGGTCGGAGATCCGGAACAATGTCGACACGCTATGGGATCGCTTTGACGAACCGATTGGCCTTGGCCGCCTTGTCCATGTCTTTCCGCCTGAAATAGATCGCCCGTCCGCAGCGGATCGGACTATGGCCCTGAACGATGATAATCTGCTCGTCCTTGCGCATGGATTGCGTGATCTCGTGCGGCATGATCAACGGCCGGCGTTGGAAGTTGACGCTCTCCGATTTCCGCGCCGCGCGGTTCTTCGTGTCCCAGCCGATGTTGCGTGAGCTGCCTTTCACCTCGACCGTCATTTCGCCGCATTGCATCGAGACGTTGCGCGCGGTGTCGAGTGCCTTGATCGCGGCATAGGAGGCGAAGGCGCAGCCGTCGATCCATGACGTCGCGCCGTCCTTCCCGAAATGCCTCTCTAACTGGCCGACCGACTGGTACATCAGCATCATGCTGATGCCGTATTTGCGACCACGGTCGCGCGCCTCTTCGAGGACGCGCATGTAGCCGAGGAGATCGACCTCATCGAGCATGAACAGCGCCCGGCGCCTGAAGCCGCCATCGGCCTGCACCATTGCATTAATCAGCGAGCCGATGATCACCCGGCCGATGCCCGGATAAGAGCGCAGGATCGACGCCGGGATATTGAGGAACACGTCCTTCTTCCCGTTGACGATATCACTCGATTTGAACGCATTGCCGCAGACGAGCGCCGCGTAACTGTCGAGCGACAGCCACTGCGTATCCTTCGACGCCGTCGAATAGACTCCGGAGAATGTCTGCTCCGTCATGTTGGTGAACACGCCCAGCGTCTCGCGGATGAAGATGGAGGCGGCATGCTCCTGAATGTCGCGCAGCATGGCGAGGACGGACGGCTCCGGCTCGGAAACGATCTGCCGCAGACTGCGTAAGGTTCGCCGTCCCTCATATTCCGGCGAGAGCATCACGTGCGCCAACAGGCCGGTCAGCAGATTGTGCGCCTGGGACTGGAAGTATGACCCCGTCGATGATTCGAAGCGTACGCTTTCCGACAGCAGCATGTGCGCGACGCTGACGATATCCTCCTCTTTTTGCCCGGACGTTTCGATCCACTCCAGCGCGTTGAAGCCCATGATGGGATTGCGCGGATCGAGCACCATCACCTCGCGGCCGAGCGCGCGGGTTCGATGCGCGACCACCATCGGCGCAACCTCCATGGACGGATCGAGGCAGACCAGCGGCCCGCTATAGTGCAGCGCCGTCGGCACCACGTTGCTGGTGGTCTTGTATCCGCCCGAGCCGGCGAAGAAGAGCATATGGGTGGAATCGAAGTTCTGCTTGTAGGTCAAGAGTGGCGCTTTCCCGCCCTGTCCCCATGTCGCTGGATCGTTAGGGTCAAACGGCACCTCGTGGACGGTTTCCTTGTCGACGCGATAGCGCTCGCCGACGATGATCTCACCGTCTGGCGGAAACAGCTTTCCAACGGCCGACATGGACAGCCAGTCTGCATCTCCAAAGATTCCTCGCTTTGCGCGCTTCACCGGTTTGGGCACGACGGTCGAAATGCGCGCCGCGACCGCGATCGCCATGAAGCCGACAACGCTACCCGCGATCGCGACCATGTCGAGGTACGAGAGCGCGGCGTTCCATGTCAGCGCGCCGCTCTCCACGAACGGCCAGAGCCGGCTATATTCGCGCAATGCGTAGAAGGCGACGACAGCGAGGAACGTGATGAGGTTCACTATGGCGACCGGTCTTCGCCGGTGCAATGGCAGCGCCCAAACGGTCAGGAGCCCGGCAAGCGGTCCGAACAAAAGCGTCGGTATTGGTGACGCCCGCAGGAACCAGTATTCGGCTTTTCCGGTAAGGCCGACCGCGAGCGCCGGCCATCGCCAGCCGACGACATACACGGCGAACGCCACCACCGCGATCGGCACCAGAACGAGTAAAAGGCTCGGATGCGGATTTGCCTTCAGCGCCATTCCGCCGTCTCCTCGATCCGAGGTGAACGGTCATCGAGCGCGGGAGCCTTGAACGCCTCCTCGCCGATGTCGCGAAGCCGCCGGTGCTTTGCGGAACCCGGGGCGACCCTTGCCAGTTCGAGAAGACCACCGAGCAGGAAGGCCCGGTCAGCCTTCGACAATCCCGCGCGCACGACAATGCCGCCGAGTAGGAATTTCTCGCGAGCCTCGCGCTTGCGGTCAGCCGTCATGAGAAACCGCCGCCGGCCTTCCAGTCCCGCCACCTGCCTGTCCACGCGTCGAAGCAGATGCGCCACTAGCCCCCTTCTTCTCCCCTCTGCGAAATCGCACGGCGATCTCCTCGAAGATGCGGTCGACCTCCTCGTCCGCGATCTCCATTTCCGCCAAGCCCGATTTCGTGGCGGCACGCGCGAAGCGATCGGCAGATTTTACGATCAGGTTTCGTCGGCGTTCACGCAGCTTCTCGATCTGGGCGTCAATGTCCGAGATTGACGATTTTGCGGCCATACCAGCATCCTTTCCTTTTGGACCAATCTGAACGCCGACTATTATACTATCTGGTATACGATAGTAAAAGAGGCTACCTTCCGTCATCCCGAAAACGTCACAGCCGAAATTCCGGCGAAAGGCCGTCTTTCGGAGAAGCGGCATCGGCCCTGGCAGGCCGATTGGTTTGAGGGCGCAATATACGTCGCTGTCGCGACGTGCCTGAAGAGGTCTGGAGACGCCAGTGGCGATCATGTTCGTCAGAGCGCAGGTGATCAGCAGGGGAGCGGGACGCAGCATTGTCTCGGCCGCCGCTTATCGCCATCGTGCCCGGATGATGGACCAGCAGGCCGGCACGTCATTCAGCTATCGGGGCGGCGCCGCAGAACTCATGCACGAGGAGTTGGCGCTGCCCGACCAGACTCCCGCTTGGCTGAAGACAGCGATTGAGGGGCAATCCGTCGCCAAAGCCAGCGAGGCGCTCTGGAATGCGCTCGACGCCTTCGAGACGCGGGGGGACGCGCAGCTTGCCCGCGAGCTCATCATCGCGCTGCCGGAAGAACTGACGCGGGCAGAGAACATCGCGCTGGTTCGCGAGTTCGTGCGGGACAATTTCACGTCAAAGGGAATGGTCGCGGACTGGGTCTATCACGACAAAGAGGGCAATCCGCATATCCACCTGATGGCTACATTGAGGCCCCTGACGGAAGAGGGGTTCGGGCCAAAGAAGGTTCCTGTGCTCGGCGAGGATGGCGAGCCGTTGCGTGTTGTCACGCCCGACCGGCCGAACGGCAAGATCGTCTACAAGCTCTGGGCGGGCGACAAGGAAACCATGAAGGGCTGGAAGATTGCCTGGGCGGAAACGGCCAATCGGCATCTGGCGCTTGCCGGTCACGAGATCCGCATTGATGGTCGTTCCTATGCCGAGCAGGGCCTCGACGGCATCGCGCAAAGACATCATGGTCCGGAGAAGGCAGCACTCGCTCGCAAGGGCGTTGAGATGTATTTTGCCCCGGCCGATCTTGCGCGGCGGCAGGAGATGGCGGACCGGTTGCTGGCCGAACCGGAGCTCTTGCTGAAGCAGCTCGGCAATGAGCGCTCCACCTTCGACGAGCGTGATATCGCCAAGGCGCTGCACCGCTATGTCGACGATCCGGCCGATTTCGCAAATATTCGTGCGCGGTCGATGGCCTCGAATGAACTGGTTACGTTGAAGCTGCAGGAGATCGATGCTGAGACCGGCAAAGCGTCGGAGCCAGCGGTCTTCACCACGCGGGAGATTCTGCGCATCGAATACAACATGGCGCAGTCGGCTGAGGCCCTGTCGAAGCGCAAGGGCTTTAGGGTTGCGGCGCGAAATGTCACGGCCGCGATCAGAAGCGTGGAGATGGCCGATCCGGAAAGGCCCTTCAAGCTCGATACAGAACAGGTCGATGCGGTCCGTCACGTCACGGGCGACAGCGCAATCGCGGCCGTCGTCGGCCTCGCCGGCGCCGGCAAATCGACGCTGCTTGCCGCCGCGCGCGTTGCCTGGGAAGGCGAGGGGCGCCGGGTCATCGGTGCGGCGCTTGCCGGCAAAGCCGCAGAAGGGCTGGAAGACAGTTCCGGGATAAAGTCGCGGACGCTCGCGTCTTGGGAACTCGCCTGGTCCGGCGGACGCGAGCTGCTCGACCGCGGCGACGTGCTGGTCGTCGACGAGGCCGGAATGGTGTCCTCGCAGCAGATGGCACGCGTCCTGAAGGCCGCGGAAGAGGCGGGGGTGAAAGTCGTACTGGTCGGCGATGCGATGCAGCTCCAGCCCATCCAGGCAGGCGCGGCGTTCCGGGCGATTTCGGCGCGTGTCGGTTTTGCCGAACTTGCCGGCGTGCGCCGCCAGCGCGACCAATGGGCGCGCGAGGCCTCGCGGCTCTTCGCCTGCGGCAAGGTCGAGGAGGGACTCGACGCATATGCTGCGCACGGTCGTTTGCTCGAAGCCGAAACGCGTGAGGAAATTATCGAACGCATCGTTTCCGACTGGGCGGATGCGTGCAAGCAGGCGATCGAGAAAACCGTCTCGGACGGTGCGGTTGGCCGGCTTCGCGGTGACGAACTTCTCGTTCTCGCACATACCAATGATGACGTGCGGAAGCTGAACGAGTCCCTGCGCCGAGTGATGAACAATGAAGGCGCGCTGGCGGGTGCGCGCGAATTCCAGACAGCGCGTGGGGTGCGCGAGTTCGCCGTCAGCGATCGCATCATCTTCCTGGAAAACGCTTGCTTCCTTGAACCGCGTGCGCGGCATCTCGGCCGACAATACGTCAAGAACGGCATGCTCGGCACGGTCGTTTCCACCGGCGACCGCCAAGGCGATACGCTGCTTGCGGTTCGCCTCGACAATGGCCGCGACGTCGTCATCAGCGAGGACAGCTATCGCAATGTCGATCACGGCTATGCCGTGACGATCCATAAATCGCAAGGCGCCACCGTCGACCGGACCTTCGTACTCGCCACCGGCATGATGGACCAGCACCTGACCTATGTGTCGATGACCCGTCATCGTGATCGCACCGATCTCTATGCGGCGCGAGAAGATTTTGAGGCGAAGCCCGAATGCGGCCGAAAGGCGCGTGTCGATCATATGGCCGGTGTCACCGGCGAGCTGGTGGAAGCCGGACAAGCGAAGTTCCGACCCGATAACGAGGATGCCGACGAAAGCCCCTATGCCGACGTCAGGACGGATGATGGAACCGTCCACCGGCTTTGGGGCGTGAGCCTGCCGAAGGCGCTCAAGGAGGCCGGCGTCTTGGAAGGCGATGCCGTGACGCTTCGCAAGGACGGCATCGAGAAGGTCAAGGTGACGGTACCCGTCATCGATAAGCAGACGGGCGAGAAATGCTTCGAAGAACGGGAGGTCGACCGGAACGTCTGGACGGCCAAACAGATCGAAACCGCCGAAGTCCGCCAGGAGCGGATCAAGCGCGAGAGCCACCGACCGGAACTGTTCAGGCAGATGGTCGATCGCCTCGGGCGATCCGGCGCCAAGACGACGACGCTCGATTTCGAGAGCGAGGCCGGATACCAGGCGCATGCCAGCGACTTCGCTCGGCGGCGCGGGCTCGATGGTCTCGCCGAGGCTGTGGCCGGGATGGAGGAGGGTGTTGCGCGGCGGCTGGCGTGGGTTGCGGAGAAGCGCAGGCAGGTGGCGAAGCTCTGGGAGCGGGCGAGCGTGGCGCTCGGCCTCGCGATCGAGCGGGAACGGCAGGTCTCGTATGACGAGCAACGGACACAATCCGGCGCGGAAGAAGTTTCGATCGGCCGGCACCATCTGATTCCACCGACGACTGCATTTGCCCGGAGTGTCGACGAGGATGCCCGGCTTGCGCAGCTTGCTTCGCCACGGTGGAAGGAGCGCGAGGATATTCTGCGACCGGTGCTAGAAAAGATCTATCGCGACCCGGACGCCGCACTTGTCAACCTGAACGCTCTCGCCTCGGATGACCCGATCGAGCCGCGCAAGCTTGCCAACGATCTCGCTGCCGTGCCGGAGCGGCTTGGCCGTCTGCGCGGTTCGGACCGCATCGTCGACGGTCCCGAGGCGCGGGACAAGCACGGCATAACGTCGGCGGTTCTGGATGAATTGCTGCCCCTGGCCCGCGCCCATGCGACGGCGTTCCGCCGCAATGCCGAATACTTCCGCGAGCGTGAGAACATGCGTCGCGCCGTAATGTCGTTGTCGGTTCCAGCAATCTCGAAACAGGCCATGACGCGCTTGATGGAGGTCGAGGCGGTACGCCGGCGGGGTGGGGACGATGCCTACAAGACTGCCTTTGCGTATGCGGTAGAGGACCGGTCCGTGGTGCAGGAAGTGAAGGCCGTCAGCGATGCACTAACCGCCCGCTTCGGCTGGAGCGCCTTCACCTCGAAGGCGGATGCGGTTGCCGAACGCAACATTGTCGAGCGTATGCCGGAAGATCTCACGGATGGACGCCGCGGAAAACTGACGCGGCTGTTCGAGGTCGTCCGCCGCTTTGTCGAGGAGCAGCATCTGGCTGAAAGGACGGATCGGTCGAAGATCGTGGCCGGTGCGAGTGTCGAGTTCGGCAAGGAAGCAAAAGCCGTGCTGCCGATGTTTGCCGCGGTGACGGAGTTCAAAACGCCCGTGGACGAGGAGGCGCGCACGCGGGCGCTCAGCGTTGCGCACTATCGCCATAACCGTTCCACCTTCGCAGACACCGCGGCGCGCGTCTGGCGCGATCCCGCCGGCGCCATCGCGAAGGTCGAGGAGTTGATCGTCAAGGGTGTTGCCGGCGACCGGATCGCGAACGCCGTGACCAACGATCCCGCTGCCTATGGGGCACTGCGTGGTTCGGATCGCCTGATGGACCGGTTGCTCGCGTCCGGCCGGGAAAGAAAGGACGCGTTGGCGACCGTGCTGGAAGCGGCCGCCCGTCTGCGCTCGCTCGGTGCCTCCTGGGCGAGCGCTTTCGATGCCGAGCGCCAAGCCGTCACCATCGAGCGGGGCCGCATGGCAATCGTCATTCCGGGTCTGTCGGACGCGGCCGAAGAGACTCTGGGCAAGCTGACGGCGCAACTGAAGAAAGCGCAGAAGGAGACGTCGGAAACCAAGGGCAGCAAGATGAATATCGGTGCTGACCTTCCCCCCGAAATCCGGCGCGAGTTTGCGGCGGTCAGCCGGGCCCTAGATGAACGCTTTGGCCGCAACGCCATTCTGCGCGGTGAGAAGAACGTGATCGATCGTGTGGCCTCGGCGCAACGTCGGGCATTCGATGCCATGCAGGAAAAGCTGAAGTTTTTGCAGCAGACAGTCCGCAGGCAAGAAAGCGAGCGGTTTTTAACAGAGCGGCGCCCGCGAGATATCAATCGCGCGCACGGTATAGATCGCTGAGACTTGTCGAATCGAGAAAATGACCTGTCAGTTTGCATCGCTGTTTGAGAGGCCTCGCCTTGTTGAGCTTGGCGCGCGCGTTGTTTATCGCATCGGCAGACTCCTCATCGATGACCCTCCAGTATGTGAGCAATCTCCCGCCTGCGCAGCACCGGTATGTAACTTCCGTCATAGCTATCGAACGAATTGCCTTCGCCATCGATTTGCCTTTCGCATTCTGTGCGTCAGTCTGGCGAAGCTTCGCGAGAGTCTCTTTCGAACTGTATCGGATGCCATTCATGTCCTTCGTTGGCCCCTGGCCATTGAAGTGTGGGTCACTTTTGAAGGACATTCGGCTTCGCTTCCGAGTCGATTCCGTAGCTGCGGCAGCGGGCTCATAATATCAGAAATAAAACAGTATGATTACGGTTTGGAAGAGCTGCCGCTGCGGCTTAACCTCTCGAAAAGTTCGGGATGGAATTCAAACTGCCGGGCAGTTCCCCGGCCCATTGAATTCTTCACGAGCGTTTCTCTCAATATGCCTCGGGCGACGAGCGGATCAACGGATTCCTTCACCGCGTTTCGTGTTAATCCAGTAATTTCGACTATATTTGAGAGAGTTAGCTTTTCGTGACTCTGGTGTATCATATAGAGCACCGTCATCATGCCAACCTGCTTCAACCGTGATTGTGGCGTCTCGCCTTCAATCGGGTTGTCAAGAATTTCCTGCAAGGCGTAGGCCGAAAACAGCTGATTCTGTAAATGCGCATTGAGCACGCTTGTCATTTTTTATACTATCAGATATAAGACAGTATAACAAGTTGCAAGGCTGATCGGTCTTTGGAGGAATTTCGCCTGGAAAGGGTGGTGATCATGAAAAGGTCTCTCATAAGGGCACTCGTCGCTGTAGCCAGCTTAGCGCCATTCTCTCTCGTTTTCGACGGTAAAGCGCGAGCTGATGGGTGGGGATGCAAAGTTATCCTGTGTCTTTCCAACCCCGGCGGTCCCGCACAATATGCCGAGTGCCGACCACCGATCGACAAGCTCTGGTGGTGGCTCGCCAAGGGCCGTTCGTTCCCGACCTGCAGTGGTGTCGGTTTCCATAGCTCGCGTCCCGGCTACCAGCCATACTACTGCAACGACGGATATGCGCTCATCAGCTCGTTTGGACCGCGCGGGCGCGACGCAGCTTGCCTCTCTGCATCCGTCCGGCAGGTAGACAATCGGTTTTGTTCATCGGGGCGTGACAGCCATGGTGGCGATCGCGGTTCCGTCGTGTCAGCGCGTTGGCAACGCGAGGGCGGACGCTTCCAATGCGTCGCTAAGATCGCCACCCGGCCGAACGTGCGGGCACAGCCCCATTTCATTGACGTGACCATCGAGGGCGTCGGCAAGCAAAGGGTCTGGTACTGACCGATGCCTGTAGCCTTCATAGGACTGGCGCAGACCTGCGCACCCATTGTCGCAGCGGAAATTCTTGCCGGCGTCGTAAGCATCGAAAGCCGCTTCGAGCCATTCGCTATCCGCATCAACAACGGACCGCCCCTCACGAGGCAAACCGCAACCAAGGCGGAGGCGATCGAGATCGCAACCTCGCTGGCCGCTGAACGACAGGACATCCAGCTCGGTCTCGGTGGGATCGGCGTTGAAGAACTGCGGAAACTCAACCTTTCGATCTCCGAAGCCTTTGATCCATGCCTCAACCTTCAGGCAACGGTGACGCTGCTCGACGGCTATTACCGGATCGCGGCCAAGTCCGGCGCCAACAAGGAGCAAGCTGAGCAGGTCATGTTGCAATCCTACTACGGGCGCAACGATCCCTCCGTCGGTGCCATGGTCAAGTACGACGAGCAAGTCCGTCAGGAGGTCAAACGGCTAGGCGGAATTCTCGCAACACTGACGATCGGAGGTGTCGGGCAGGGCAGGGGACGGAGTGAGGCGATGGCCGTCGACGCGGCGGCAGAAGACTTCAGGGACGACCTGCATACCGATCAGACAATGCCCGCGCAGTCTTGGGATGTTTTCAATTCGCCGCGGCGGTCCTCTGTCCTCATATTTTCAGAACGGTCAAATGGAGCAAAATAAATGACCTTCAGTTCCAGTATTCGCCCGACAGCGGCTTCCGGTTTGATGGCGGCGGTCATTGTGACCGTGTGGGTCGAGCCGGTTTTCGCACAGGCTGCCGGCATCGAAACCGTCCTGCAAAATATCGTCGACATGCTGACGGGCAATATCGCCAAACTGCTGGCGATCATCGCAGTGATCGTAATCTGTATCGCCTGGATGTTCGGTTACATGGACCTCAGAAGGGCGGGGTTCTGGATAATCGGAATTGGCGGTATCTTCGGCGCAACCGAGCTCGTGAACACGATCGTTGGAGTCTGACGGCATGGTGACCGTCCGGCCAAAGCTCACGGAAGACACGCTGTTCATCGCCTGCACCCGGCCCGCTATGATCGCCGGCGTGACGATGGAAGCCATGGGCATGAACATCATGCTTACGACCATTCTCTATATCGTCGCCGGCTCGATTGCCTACGCACTCATCGGCGTCGTCTTTCATGTCGTGTTCCGCGCTCTCGTCAAGCACGACCACAACATGTTCCGCATCCTGCTTGCGTGGATGGAAACACGCGGACGGTCGCGCAACAGCTTCTATTGGGGTGGAGCGACGTTGTCGCCGCTGAAACTCGCCCGGCGTTATAACGAAGGGGATCTCGGATTTGCCTGACCGCACCACCCTCAGGTCCCGTGAACTGGGTCCGGAGACCTTTATCCCCTATGTCCGTCACGTTGATGAGTCGACGATAGCGCTCAATTCCCGCGCGCTGATGATGATGATCGTGCTGGAAGGCGCCTCGTTCGAGACCGCGGATGTGCTCGACCTGAACACGCTCCATCGCGATCTCAATACGCTTTATAGAAATATCGCCGACGAGCGGCTTGCCTTGTGGACCCATCTTATCCGCCGGCGGGACAACAGCTATCCGGATGGAACTTTCACGACCTCGTTCTCGACTGCGCTCAACGACAAGTACCGTAAACGGATGGTGCGCGAGGATCTGTTTCGCAACGACCTTTACCTGACGATCCTCTGGTCGCCGGCGCGCGATCCAGCCGACAAAGCCGCAAAGCTGCTTTCGCGCCTGCGACAGGCACGTTACGCGGGCGTTGAACTGGACCAGGAAGCCATGAAGCAGCTTCGGGAGAAGGTTGTTGATGTCATGGCCGCGCTGACACGATTCAAGCCCCGCGTGCTGTCCCTCTACGAGCACGATGGCTTGCTGTTTTCCGAACCTAGCGAGGTGTTGCATCAGATCGTCGGCGGACGCCGGGAACCGGTTCCGCTGACCGAAGGCCGTATTGCGTCTGCAATCTATTCCGACCGCATCATCATCGGCCGCGAGACGGTCGAAATCCGGCACGAGGCCGAGAGCCGTTACGCAGGCATGCTAAGTTTCAAGGAATACCCGGCCCGCACCAGGGTCGGGATGCTCGACAGCGTGCTCACTGGCCCCTTTGAGCTTATCCTGGCCCAATCATTCTCCTTCGTCTCGAAGGCCGACGCCCGCACCATCATGGGCCGCAAGCAGAACCAGATGATCAGCAGCGGCGACAAGGCGGCCTCGCAGATCGACGAACTCGATGAGGCGATGGACGATTTGGAGTCCAACCGGTTCGTGCTGGGCGAGCATCATCTGTCTCTTGCGGTCTTTGCCCCAACGGTGAAAGAGCTGACCGACAATCTTGCCAAGTCACGGGCTGGGTTGACGAACGGGGGTGCAGTGGTCGCCCGTGAGGATCTTGGTCTTGAGGCGGCCTGGTGGGCGCAACTGCCCGGCAATTTTCGTTATCGCGCCCGATCCGGTGCGATCACGTCACGGAATTTCGCAGCCCTGTCGCCGTTCCACTCCTATCCGATTGGTCAGAAAGACGGCAATGAGTGGGGTCCCGCCGTCGCTCTCCTGAGGACGGCGTCCGGGTCGCCATACTACTTTAATTTCCATTATGGCGATCTCGGCAACACTTTTGTCTGTGGACCCTCAGGGGCCGGCAAGACCGTGCTGCTGAACTTCATGCTGTCACAGCTCGAAAAGCATCATCCGCACGTGGTGCTTTTTGACAAGGACCGAGGAGCAGATCTCTACGTGCGTGCCGCCGGCGGCACCTATTTGCCCCTCAAGAACGGCGTTCCGACCGGCTGCGCTCCTCTCAAGGCCCTCGAACTGACTGCGAAGAACAAGGTGTTCCTTGCGCGCTGGGTTGGCAAGCTTGTCGGCTCGGCGACGCGGGAGCTGACCATGACCGAACTGCACGACATTGCCGCCGCCATCGATGGACTTGCCGATCTGCCAGTAGAGCAGCGCACGATCGGCGCGCTGCGAACTTTTCTCAACAACTCGGAGCTTGAAGGGATCGCGACAAGGCTGCGGCGGTGGGAAAGGGGTGGGCCGCTCGGTTGGGTTTTCGACAACGTCATCGACGACATCGGCTTGGGCGGGTTCGGTGTTGGCAGGAAGTTCGTCGGCTACGACATGACCGACTTTCTCGACAATGAGGAAATTCGCACGCCGCTCATGGCCTATCTCTTCCATCGCGTCGAGCAACTGATCGACGGCAGGCGCATCATCATTGTCATCGACGAATTTTGGAAAGCTTTGCAGGACGAAGGATTCCTGGATCTCGCCCAGAACAAACTCAAGACGATCAGGAAGCAAAACGGTCTGATGTTGTTTGCCACGCAAAGCCCGCGCGATGCGATCGTCTCGCCGATCGCTCATACGATCATCGAGCAATGTCTGACACAGGTCTTCCTGCCTAACGCCCGCGGCAATCGCGCCGACTATGTCGACGGCTTCAAATTGACGGAGCGCGAATATGAGCTGGTTGCACACGAACTATCCGTCGAGAGCCGTCGGTTCGTTCTAAAGCAGGGGCACAACAGCGTCGTTGCCGAACTTGACCTCAATGGCTTCGAAGACGAACTCGCCATCCTGTCTGGCAGGACCGCCAATGTCGAACTCGCCGATGCGATCCGCGCGGAGGTGGGTGACGATACCAAGGACTGGGTTCCCGTTTTTCAGCAAAAAAGGAGTGCGAGCTGATGGTTTGCTATCGAATTCATGGTCCGGCAATCGCCGTTGCGCTTATCCTTTCCCCCGGCAGTGCAGCGGGACAGGGGATACCGGTGATTGATCAGACCGCAATCGCCAAACACATCGAGAGCATCGCGCAACTCAAGTCACAACTCGATGCCCTGCAACAGCAGATCGATCAGGCACAGCAGCTCTATGGCTCCTTCAACAAGCTGACCAACATGGCGGATATCGCCGGCGTTCTGAACGATCCGGCAATCCGCAAGGCGCTGCCGGCGGACTTCAATGCCATCGAGCGAGTGCTCAAGGGCGAAGGCTCCGGTGTCTTTGGTGATACCACCTCGAAATTCCTTGAGGGCAATTCGACCTATCGCACCAGTGCCGATGACTTTTATGCACAGGAGCTGTCCCGCATCCAGAACAAGAATGCCGGCCAGATGAGCCTCGGCCAGCAAATCTACAACGCTGCGACCAAACGCATCGATGGCATCGACCAATTGCGCGAGAAGATTTCGTCGGCGAGCGACGCCAAGGATATTGCCGATCTCCAGGCGCGGCTTCAGGCGGAAACGGCCTTCCTCCAGACCGATGTGCTGCGCATGGAAGGCCTCCGCATGGTGCAGCAAGCGCAGACCCAGGTCGACGAGCAACGCAAGGCCGAAGATTGGCGTCAACGCATGGATGCAATCAAGGCGGCACTGCAATGAGAAGATTTTTTCTTTTTGTCGCGGTGCTCGGATTGGCGGCCTGCTCGAATGACGCCCAGCGGACCTACACCGTTGATGAACTGGTCGCGGACGAGGCGCTGCTTTCCAACATCATCTCGAATTGCCACAACAATCCGGGCGAGCTTCGTGACACCGCCAATTGCAGGAACGCCGAAGCGGCCGACGGCAAGCTCCGGCTCCAGCGCATGCGGCAGTCCTTGGGAGGCTGAGCCATGTATGAGGTGTTCAGCTTCGTCGACGAGCAGTTCAAGACGCCCCTGGACACCTTCATCTCCACAGGGACCTCGAACATCTCTGAATGGGTTTCAGACCCGTTGACGGCAGCGGTCACCCTCTACATCGTGCTCTACGGCTATCTTGTCCTCCGCGGCTCCGTCCAGGAGCCGATCCTCGACTTTGCCTGCCGGGCGATCAAGCTCGCCATCATCGTGACGTTGGTGAAGAACGCCGGCGAATACCAGACTTATGTCACAAACATCTTCTTCGACGTCCTGCCGCGCGAGATTTCGCAGGCGCTGAACACCGGCACGGCGCCAAATGCTTCGACATTCGACAGCCTTCTCGAAAAGGGGCAGGCTTCCGCCAGAGACATTTGGTCGCGGGCCTCCTGGCCGATCGATATTGTTACCGGTGTCGGAGGCATGATGGTGATCGGCGCGAGCTTCATCGTTGCAGCGATCGGTTACATCGTGTCACTTTATGCTCGGCTGGCCCTTGCCATAGTGCTTGCGATTGGGCCGATCTTCGTGGCGCTCGCCATGTTCCAGTCGACAAGGCGCTTCACCGAAGCCTGGATCGGGCAACTGGTCAACTTCGTGATCCTTCAGGTTCTTGTTGTCGCCGTAGGCTCGTTGCTTATCACTAGCATCGACACCACTTTCACGGCTATCGAGGGCTATAGCGACGTCCTGATGCGCCCGATTGCGCTTTGCGCCATCTGCCTTTCCGCCCTCTATGTCTTCTATCAGCTCCCAAATATCGCCTCAGCGCTGGCTGCTGGCGGTGCGTCACTGACCTATGGCTACGGCGCCGCACGCGATGCCCATGACAGCACGCTCGCCTGGGCGGCGTCACGCACGTTCAGGGCCGCTGGACGTGGCGTCCGCGCTGTGGGGCGCACCTTTACCACGAAACGCGCCGGGTCATGACGCCCCTCGCACGAACAAGAAAAGGACTTTCTTGGAATGATCAGAATTTTCCCATTGCTTTGCATGGCGGCCGTTCTGATCGGCTGCGCATCGCAAACCTATCCGCTCCCGAAATGCGACGGATACTCGCGCCGACCGCTCAACCGACCGATGTGGCAATGGGAGGACAATATCAACCTCAACCAGAAACATTCGGATGTCCGGTCGGTGGCTGCCGAGCCTGGAGCCGCGGCCTATGTCGCAGAGACCAAGGAGTTGCAAACCTTTGCCCATCTCAAAATCGATGCCCCCTCTCTTGATTGCGAAGGCTGACGCGATGGTTTCGAGGCACGAACTCAAGCCTTATTTCGACAAGGCGCGGCGCTTCGATCAGGATCGGATGATCCAGGTCGAACGCTCAGCGCGCATCGCCTGGTCAATTGCCATTGTGGCAGGCGTCCTTGCCGGCGCGTCGATTTTTGCGGTTGCCGCCTTGACGCCACTGAAGACAGTCGAGCCGTTCGTCGTGCGGGTCGACAATTCGACGGGCATCGTCGACGTCGTTTCCGCACTGACGTCGACGGGCGGCACCTACGATGAGGCCGTGACCAAATACTTCGCCGCAAAATATGTTCGTGCACGGGAAGGCTATATTCGGAGCGAAGCGGAACAGAACTTTCGCACGGTTGCCTTGTTGTCGACTCAGCCGGAACAGACGCGGTACTCGGCGTTCCATCGCGGCGGCAATCCGGAATCACCGCAGAATACCTACGGGCGCGGTGCCACGGCGCGCGTAAACATTGCATCGATATCCCTTATCAACCCGAATGTTGTGTCTGTTCGCTACATGCGCACGATCACCCGAGGCGAGGAGGTCCGGACGACGCACTGGGTCGCGATGCTTACTTTCTCTTATGTGAACGCGCCGATGTCATCGACTGATCGGCTTGTGAACCCGCTCGGATTCGCGGTCAGTGAATATCGTGCAGACCCGGAGACGATCAACTGATGCGGACACTTGCAATCGTCACTTTCCTGTTGGCGGGCTCGGCTTCGACGGCACTTGCCCTCGAAATCCCGCGCGGCGCATCGCAGGACAGTCGCGTGCGCTTCGTTGACTACCGGCCCTACAATATCACCCGGATCATCGGATCGCTGCGTTCTTCTGTGCAGGTCGAGTTCGCGGCCGACGAGGAGATTGCCCATGTCGCACTCGGCAATAGCGTTGCCTGGGAGGTCGCGCCCGCCGGAAATATCCTGTTCCTGAAGCCGCGAGAGAGCCAACCGGTTACCAATATCTCCGTCGTGACCACCCGGCGCGACGGGTCAACCCGCAGCTACCAGATGGAGTTGACGGTGCGGGACGGATCCGTGGAGGTCGGCCAGAACACCTATTTCTACGTCAAATATCGGTACCCGGCCGACGAAGCTGACCGTCGGCGACAGGTCGCGGCTGCCCGTGCAGTCGCGGCGCAGGCAAAGGAGGCCGACAATGTGCTGGCGATTCATGAAGCCTATGGACCACGGAACTGGCGCTACTCGGCACAGGGTTCACAGGCGCTGGAGCCGCAATCTGTCTATGACAATGGAAAGGTCACAACCTTTGCCTTCGTCGGCAACCAGGAGATGCCGGCGATTTATATAGAGAATTCGGATGGCACCGAGAGGCTGGTGCCTAAATCCGTCGATGGCAACGTGGTTCTTGTCCACGCGATCAGCCGCAAGTTCATCCTGCGCCGGGGAGGGGATGTGCTCTGCGTCTTCAACGAGGCCTATCACCGGGTCGGCATCAATCCGAACACCAACACGACCTCTCCATCGGTCGAGCGTGTCGTGCGGACCGGCACAGGCACAACGAGATAGGATGTCGTCATGGATCAGGAAGACGAAGGCCGCATACCGGGCGAGCGGGCCGAAACCGTTACTGCCACGAAAATCGACAATAATCCCATCTTGAAACGGGGCGCCGTGGCGCTGGCCATCGTTGCCTTTGTCGCCTTTTCTCTGTGGTCGATGAGCGGCGAGAAGGCCCCAATGGATACGACAAGGCCGGAGCGAGTGGTTATTCGGCAGACGGCAAACTTCGAGCCAGCCAAGGAAATGGCAGAGCCCATCCGGACGGAGCCGGAGGTGAGGCTGCCGACCCCGATCGTGACCCAGGAGGCGAAGGAGGAAGATCCGCTGCTCGACTCCGCCCGTCGCGCGCCTGTCATGGCCTATAGCGGTGGGCAGCGAAATATCACGCCACCGCGCCCGGGCGAGGAAAATGCCACACCGGCGGACAGTAATTTTTTGCCGCTCGATGGAACCATGATGGGCCAGAACGCGGCCAACAACGATGAACAGAGATTTGACGGATTGCTGCGCCCCACCCGGCTTGAGGGTTCGCGTGCCGGTACGCTCGGTAACCGCAACTTCATTGTCGCGATGGGAACTTCGATCCCATGCGTACTGGAGACGGCGTTGACGTCGGACCAGCCCGGCTTCACAAGCTGTGTGATTAACCGGGACGTTCTCTCCGACAATGGCCGGGTCGTGCTGATGGAGAAAGGCACTCAGGTCGTTGGTGAATATCGTGGCGGTTTGCAGCGCGGTCAAAAGCGGCTGTTCGTGCTCTGGAACCGTGCGAAAACGCCAAATGGCGTCATCGTCACGCTAGCCTCGCCGGCGACGGATGCACTTGGCCGAGCCGGGGTCGACGGCTACGTCGACACGCATTGGTGGGAGCGGTTTGGAAGTGCGCTTCTCCTCTCCATCGTCGGCGATGCCACGAGCTACGCCAATGGCCTTCTTCAGGCTAGCAACGTCGACGCGCAGAACACCACGAGTGCCGGCCAGCAGGCGGTGGCGGTTGCCGTAGAACAATCGATCAACATCCCTCCGACGCTTCTCAAACACCATGGCGAACTCGTCTCGGTCTTCGTGGCGCGCGATCTCGATTTTTCCGGCGTCTACAGGTTGCAGGTGACAGAGCCCAACAACAGGGTCTTCGATCGCGCGGTGCTTGGCGATTTCCGCCCGCGATCAGATCTGGTCACGAAGTAAGACAAGGATGGCGGAAAACTCCGACGCGGGCGTCGTCCGCCAATTGCTGCTCCCTCTAGCCGAGTTTCTCAATGATACCAGCCTTTATGAGATCGTCATCAACAAGCCGGGCGAGGTCCTAACGGAAGGGGCAGGCGGCTGGTCGCGCCACGACAGACCGTCCCTTACCTTTGACAAGCTGATGCGGTTGGCCCGGGCCGTCGCCAGCTTTTCCAATCAGGGGATCGACGAGACGCGGCCACTCCTCTCGGCGACACTGCCGGACGAGGAGAGGATTCAGATCGTCGTGCCCCCGGCTACCACCACGAAATCAGTCAGCATCACCATACGAAAGCCATCGTCGGTTTTCCTCACCATGGAGGATATGGAGCGGGAAGGGCTGTTCGAAGATGTCCTTCCCTCGTCCGAGGTGTCGCATCGGAATGGTGCACTCCTCGACGCTTATCGCACTGGTCAGTATCGCGCATTTCTGCAAGAGGCCGTACTTGCGCGCAGGAACATCATTATTTCCGGTGCTACAGGTTCCGGAAAAACGACACTATCTAAGGCGCTTGTCCAACATATTCCCTCAAATGAGCGGATCATTTCTATCGAGGACACGCCCGAGCTTGTTATTCCGCAATCGAACCATGTGCGCCTATTCTATTCGAAGGACGGGCAGGGGCTCTCGAAGATCGGCGTAAAGGAACTTCTGGAAGCTTGCCTGCGCATGCGGCCGGATCGCATCCTGCTGCAAGAGCTGCGGGACGGTACGGCTTTCTATTACATCCGCAACGTGAACTCTGGGCATCCTGGCTCAATCACGACGGTCCACGCCGATTCAGCCAGCCTGGCGTTTGAGCAGCTGACATTGCTGGTCAAGGAGTCTGAAGGCGGCAATGGCCTCGCCAGGGACGACATTCGGCGATTGCTTGAAAGTTCGATAGACGTGGTCATTCAATGCAGGCGAATCCGCGGGTTGTTCAGGATCGCGGAGATTTGGTACCGAGATGGCAATGAGAAGCCTTCTACATTCTGAAGCCAAAGCTGTTTCTTCTGCGCACTACTCGCTGAGCATCCGGGCACGGTGTTTCAACGCCTGCGTCACGGAATCGATCAGCGCGGATGGAAAGTTCGTCGGCAATGATTTTACGACGTTGTCCATATTGCTGTCGGCTGAAGCGGCAAGTTCCTCGAACAGTGATTTCATCGCCAGCTTGCCGATGCCGGCAAGGTCGGCAGTCTGCATGAAATGGCGTGGCACGATGTCATGGATCGCATAATGCCGGCTCTTGCCGATTGACATGGCCAATTTGAATTTCTTGCGCGGGATCTGGTTGGCGTCGAGGCTGGGCTGCGCGGTCAGTATGTCATAGAGCGGTGTTAGCCGGTAACGCCCCCCGGGGGTCAGGAAGATACTGAAGTTCTTGGCGTGACCGTCAGTCGCCCCGATGAGCCAAAAGATGACGGTTGCCCGCATAAAGGTCATGACATCGTCATCGGGTGTATCGCTGCCCTTCAGCAGGTCGATGATAGCGCGCAGATCGGGGCCACCGTCCGACTGGTATTTCCTTGTCGGTGGGGCTGATAGTGCCTGGCAGCAATCTTCCTGCGGCAGGCGCAGCAGGCGGCCATCACGAGTCCACAGACGATCGAAGCGCTCGACGATCAGTGTGCGGCGCTCGCCGAAATCGGCGATCTAGCGGCGAAGACGCGAACGAAGTAAACTGCGCGGATTTTCGTTCCTTAAACTCAATGGGCGTGAAGAAAATGAAACGGCCTCACCGGGATTTCGTGGTAGAGATAAGACCGACCCGGCGTCTCACCAAAACAAAATCCAGTTCGATTTGGGGATCAGTTGATCTGAAAGCGCATGCTGTCGAGGTCGAGGATGAGTTGCGCGAGCGTAAAGATAGTTCTGCCATTCAAAGCCCCGTTCAGGCGCCAACCGCACCAGACAACATAAGTTCTGACAGCCTTCCCAACGCGGATGTAAGGCCAAGCGCCCAAGAGGTCTCTGGTGCATTAAGTGAGGCGCTTGAGGCGTCTTCCGTTAACAATCAAGAGCCGGCGAAGGTTGATGTCGTTCCCGAAATTCGAACAGTCACAAAAAGCCGGCTGGGAAAGGCAACCAGTCGCCAGCGGGCAGGCATCGACTTGCCAAGTGTTAAGCCGAAAGAGGCGTCGGTGATTTCTGATAGCATTTTTCGAGCGGTGATCTCAAAAAAGCCGAACGGCGCAAGTGCGCCCCAAGGCAAAATTCTGGCACGCCATCATCCGGGACGGAGACACGGTACGATGTGGACAAGGATCTGGCCGAGCTTGAAACCGAGAATCAGCGTTTGAAGAAGCTGCTCGCAGATAAGCTTAACAATGAGAACGCCGAGCTCAGGCGAAAACTTGCGGTCTTGTGAGAAGGATATCGGCGGATTGACGGACAGCTTGCTGCCCATCAACCGTGCCGAGACGCGTACGCAATACACAACGCCGGCAGAAAGTGCCGGAACGTGGTAAAGAATAGATGATCGGGGAATCCTACGCGCCATGCCCTGAAGCGCTGTTGGTCGCGTGGCCAGGCTTCAACTAGCCGTCGGTCGCGACCCTCGGTCAAGGTACGAAGGAAGTTGAGATTGTGTGAGGGGGGCTGTAGTTTGTCAAAGTTAGAAGAGCCGTTGAATAGCTGGCTTCTATAGCTTGATGCAGCAAAAAGGCGGCTTGGTTGGTTCAGCCATTTTTCAATGAGAACTGAAAAGTTTCATGAAATTTATGGGCATTAGGAAATCGCTTCTCAAAATGCTCCTTAGCCGCTTGGTACTCTTCAGCGGCTGACATTGGCTTGGGCTCGGCCAGGGGTTCGTCATCAAGTTCGTAGAGCACGATGCCCTGTCGGCGGATGTCGGAGAAGAAGTAATGGCCCTGACGCAACGCTGTGTTCATCTCGCGGCGCGAGTGAACAATGAAGCCGACCTGCGTCTTCACGCCCCTATCATGCAATAGTCGGTCGGTTGCCTTGTACCAGTAAGTAGCGAAATCCGTCAGCTTCTTGTTGTTGACGATAATGAGCAGGTCGTAGTCGGAGCGGTATCCCCTTCATCGTATGCGGTTCATCGACCCAATCGCCCCGCGCATAGGACCCGAACAGGATGATTTTTAGGATCCTGCCCATTTTCTTGAATTCGGCCGAACCCTCCTTCAGCGCGTCCTCAAGCTCTTCCAGCAAGATTTGCACTATGCGCGCCAGTTCGCGCTGCTTTTGCTCCGGCAGGTGGTCGAGGCTGGATTTCATCATCTTTCGAGCAGTCCGGCGATTTCTGTCTCTGTCGAATCAATAGGTTATAGCAGTAGCGGAATCTATAAGGCTGAGGCTTTCCGCGCCACTTTGAGTTGTTTGTGCTTTCCAAAATATGTTGCATCAATCGGCGTAGCAAGTCGAACTTTTTGACTAAAATTTACGTGTTGACGCGATTGTGAGCCATTAAATTGCCTCTACGCTTCACTAACCGTTCATTTTGTTGCATCAAAAAAGAATTGTGATCACGACACTTTTCCGATGGCATTTGACCGTGAGCGAAAGGAATTTTGATGAAGCCGCTCATCTTCGTGTGCACGCAGGATGCCTGGTCCTATCTCGTTTTCAGCCATATTTTGAAGGCCGATGGCTTCGAGGTGGAATTGGCACAGGACGCCGAAGACCTGATCTCCCTGGCTGAAGAGAAGCCCGGTGCCGCTGTCCTTCTCGATTGCCATGCGGATGTTCAGGATGCGCCCGAGATATGCAGACGCCTGAAAAATGAGGCCGGCACCGGAGAAATTCCGGTTATCGCCAGCATACCCGGTGGCGGCGGCAACCAGCACATGGAACTCCTTAAGGCTGGCGTCACCCAAAGCTTCGTCAGGCCGTTCGATCCTGAGCAGCTGCTGCGCTATCTCCGAACAGCCCTGCGCCCGCGGGGCGAGCCTGGCCCCTCCGTTCCGGAGGTAAAGAGTGACATATTCAGCGTCGGCAAGCTTGAATTGTTTCCGCGCAAACATCGCGTCCAATATGACGGAAAGGAGTTTCCGCTACGCCAGCTGGAATTCAGGCTGCTGTGCGTGTTGATCCTTGAGCCGTGCAGGGTATTTGCCCGTGACGAACTCATTGAAATGGCATGGCCGGAAAACATCAACGTTGAGCCGCGAACGGTCGACGTCCACATCGGCCGTCTGCGTCATGCGCTTAAGAAAGCTACGGGCAAGGACATGATCCGCACTGTGCGCTCAGCGGGCTATGCTCTCGAGGCGAAGGGAATTTGATCTCAGTTTTTGTTTGTGCTGTGAAAGGACTGCTCACACAAGCGAATGTGAACTCTGAGCAACAAAATCGTTAATTCGCACATCGGGATAAGGCCTTAAATTCTTGGAAGATTCACGCCGTGTTTATGGCATTCGCTCGCCGACACGCCGATTATCTGGCTGTATCAATCCAAAAATAGGTCCGCGCCAGACAGCACATCAGCTGCCATTCGATCTTCAGGCATCAGTGCGATCCAAGCCGGTCAGGAACCATGGAGGAATACGTGGTCGACCAACATGTTGCCGGTGAGAATTTCAAACCCACGAAGCGTAATCGGAATACCCACGGTGTGATAAATCATGCGGCTCCGCATTTCGCCAGCGCCAGGCTCAACGGCCTGATGGCGCTCTATGCGCGACCCGGTAGAGGCCGCAGCGTTGAAATAGAGTTGGATCGAAAACATAGCCATCGCGTCGTCGATTTCGTGCGCTGCTCCTATCTTGGTCTCGACAATCATCCGCGTATTGTTGAAGGCGCCATCGAAGCCGTCCAGAAATACGGCGCCTTGCATTGGTCATGCGCACGTACCCGCCTGAACTTCAATCTCATCGGCGAATTGGAAGAGACACTTTCCGCGCTGTTTTCGGCCAGGGTGATCACCTATTCCAGTGTTCTGGCGGCTAATATGGGAGCATTACCCCTGTTGGCATCGGGCCACCTCACCAACCAGCGCAAACCGCTGATGGTTTTTGATCGACTTGCACATGCGACGCTAGCCTTTCACAAGGCCACGCTCGCCGAGGAGACGGAAGTCATCACGATCGCCCACAACGATATGTCAGCCCTTGAAGCGCTTTGCCGCGAGCATGGAAACGTCGCCTATGTATGTGACGGTGTCTATTCCATGGGCGGCAGCGCTCCGATCGAAGAGCTGCTTGTCCTGCAGAAACGTTATGACCTCTTCCTCTATGTCGATGATGCACACGGTATTTCACTGTTCGGCAAAAGCGGCGAGGGATTTGCCAGATCCAAAATAGCTGGTGCTCTGGGCGAGCGAACTATTATTGCAGCCTCCCTCGGTAAAGGTTTTGGAGCATCCGGCGGAATGCTCATGCTGGGCACCCCGGAGCAGGAAGAGCTGTTTCGCAGCTTTGCCATTGCTCATGCGTTTTCAGCCTCCCCCAACCTGGCAGCTGTCGGTGCGGCGCTTGCCTCTGTGCAACTGCACCGAACCAAAGAACTGGCCGCGTTGCAAACGAGACTGCGGGATAGGCTTGCACTCTTTGATTCTTTGATCGCGACTGGGTTGGAAGGGTCACTGCCCATCCGCATGCTGATGATCGGCGACGAATTAACGACAATCGGTGCAGCCAAGGCAGTCCTCAAGGATGGGTGTTATGTCTCGGCGGTTTTCTTCCCCACGGTGGCCAAAGGCCGCTCCGGGCTCCGTGTATGCCCGACAGCCGGCCACAGCATAGAAGAAATTGAGGCACTGTGCACGACGCTGAAGGCGATCCTGCCCGATATTATGGTCTCACCGCCTGATAAACGATGAGGGCTGCTCTGTGTAACGGCTATGAAGCAGGTCTGAAATGATTCTCGAAACCGAACGGCTGTTGCTGAGAAAGGTTTGCCTTTCCGATGCCAAGACGCTCTACAGGCTTCACAGTGATCCGCTCGTCGTACGCCTTACAACCGATGGCCAAGCTATGATGCGGCAGCAATCAGATGATCGCCTTGCTCTCTATCTCGAGGAATGGCGGCGTTTCGACTTTGGGTTTTTCATTGTTTACGAAAAGCAAGTCAACGGAGATCTACATTTTTCCGGACGCTGCGGCCTCCGTGATTTTGACGGCGTGGATGTTGAGCTAGGGTACTGCTTTTCGGAAAGTTCCTCGGGACGCGGACTGGCAACGGAAGCTTCGAGGGCGGTGATGCAGGATGCTTTTTCACGGCTTGCCCTGGAAAAACTGATCGCCGTGGTCCGGCCGAACAACAATCAATCGCAGCGCGTTCTCGTGAAGCTCGGTTTCATCTATCGCCGAATGGTGAATCACAGAGGCGTCGACTACCGTTTCTTTGAGAAGCTGGCTCATTCGTTCAATGGAGCGTCCGCCGACATCTAGAGGGCCATAAACGGCCGCCATGTTTTAAACAGTTGGTTGCGAGCCCCCGCAACCACTTCCAGCATAAATCAATCGCCGTCCCGATCTAACCATCGGGACGGCGATTTGCGTTTTACCGTCTCGTGCCGCCGGCCGCCCTGGTGTGAGATTGGCGCGCCTTTCGGACCAGCACGGCGGAGCGGCCAAACGGAAAACCTTGAAAGGCGATGTGTGTCTTTCAATTAACGAATGCCCGCTTTGCGCCCGCATGTCGGCCGTATGCACCAGATGTGCCGTTGCCCGAAAGCAGACACGAATGGCGGACGCGGCTTCAAGGCTTGCGCCTGAGCTGCGAACGTCTTTTTGGGACTTTCAAAATCCGCGCGCAGTTTCCCGACGGACCTCGGCCCCCACTTGCAACAACGAGCCGGTTTTTTACCGGAAGGATCCAAAAAAACGTTCGTCTCAAGAGCAGACGATCAGTTTTCAATGTGTGTCAGCCAGAAGCGTGTTGCCTCGCCAACCCATCCTTCGGCACTCGTTTTCGAACCCGTACCGAAACCATGGCCTACGCCGTCGAAAACGCGGTACTCGACGATAGCCCCTCTGAGCCGGAGCGCTTCAACGCAGCGTTGCATCACTTGAGGGCGCGCTATTGCGTCATCGGCACCAGCCACGGCGAAGGTAGGCGGCTCGTTAATGGCAAAATCCGAATGTGTGGTATAGCCGATTACCACGGCTGCAGGCTTGGGTAGCTCGTCTCCCCCGAACTTGCAGTACCGTGCGAACCGATGGATGCGGCCATCCTTGCGCCGGCCGAACTGCCCCACAGGGAGTAAGCGGCAGTGCCGACACCAAGCTGGTCAGCGTTGCGAATAATGTAGGAGAGTGCAGCCGCCAGGTCTCGGGTCGCAACAGTCCCACCCTGTCCGGCCCGGTATTTCAGGACGAAAGCATTGAGGCCCATGCTGCTGATCTCAGCGGCGTGCGGAAATCCCTCATGAAACGAGCCGACATAGGAAAAGCCGCCACCCGGCGCGATCAGTGCGAATGGCGCTCCGGGCGTGCCTCTGAAGAAAAACAAGCCGTTATTTTCCCGCGTCGGATCCTCGCGCTTTTGCTGCGGCGTATAGAAGTCGTGGAAGACCGTCCGGCCCGCGTCTGTGTCCGCGATCATCCGGTTCTGCGCGGCGACAATGACAGTCGGCTCGATGTTGTTGTGATAGGGCAACAGCGATCCGATATTGCGGAGAAGCATGGTTTCGTCGGCTTGGCGATCGTCCCGTGCCGCCGCTGATCCGTGCCGGATCGGTGCCTTCGAAGCGGTCATCTACTCTGACGGCACCGGTGAAATTCTTCTCCGGGCCTATCGTTGAAGGTCGGGAACCAGCCGGGGTCACCACGATCTGCCGTGAGGCATGGGCCGGCATCTCGCCGGCAAGCATGGCGGCGGCGACAAGAAGGGACTTCATTATCAAACCTGTTCTCTGGGATCGTATCTGCAGGAAGGCCTGCGCTTTGCAAGAGCGGCTCAGTCCGTGAAAACTTCCTGGGCTATCGCGACGGCGGAAACGGCGATCGGCC
Organism: Mesorhizobium sp. YR577; assembly: GCF_900116595.1. Taxonomy (NCBI): domain Bacteria; kingdom Pseudomonadati; phylum Pseudomonadota; class Alphaproteobacteria; order Hyphomicrobiales; family Phyllobacteriaceae; genus Mesorhizobium; species Mesorhizobium sp. YR577. The sequence goes on from NZ_FPBI01000016.1 coordinate 107,687, forward strand.
ATCCGGAATAGAAGGCCATGTGCGTGATGGTCTCCACGAGTTCTTCTTGCGTCACGCCGTTCTGACGCGCGAGTTGGAGATGCGACCGCAACTGATCGGGCCGATTGAATGCGATGAGGGCCCTCACCGTCACAAGGCTCCGGTCGCGCTTCGACAACTGTGGGCGCTCCCAGACGTCGGAGCCGACTGCTCGTTCTGGGCGCTTACCATGGTCGACAAACCTCCGGTGAGAACGACGGCTGTTGCAAGGAAAAGGCCTCTGGCACGATGCTTCAATGTTGGTTTCCTCGTCGCTGGAATTGGTTCAGTCGGATCGCCTGGCCGTGTACATGGGTTAGCCACGCGACCGACCGGATGATAGCCGAGGTCGGATTGCACGTTTAGACGGCAAGATCGGGATGCCTTGTGAAGCTGTACGGGATAATCTTGAGTTGGCGCTGGACAAGACCGACAAACTGAACGACTGCGCCGCGATGAATATCCGAGCGAGCAAACCGGGGGGGGAATAATGCTGACGCTTAGACAGATAGAGGTTATCCGGGCGATCATGGTTACGGGCAGCATTGCCGGTGCGGCAAGGCTTCTCAATGTGGCGGCACCAGGGATCAGCCGCCTGATGAAATACTCGGAAGATTCCCTAGGCGTCAGGCTTTTCGATCGGCGCGCCGGGCGCTACGTGCCGACGCCACAGGCCCGAAACATATTTGATCTGCTCGATACCGTGCATCGCAAGATAGAAGACCTGCAATCTGCCGTCGACGATCTCGGCCGCGGCAAAAGTCAGGAACTGTGCATCGCATCGGTGCCAAGTATCGCCAACGTCATGGTGCCAAGGGCTATTGCGGGACTGCGGCGCCGATACCCGGATCTCGGCCTGGATATCAACATCCTCAAGATCGAAGAGGCTATCGACTACCTGCTGCTCGGTCGTGGCGAAGTGGTCGCGATTTCGTCTCGCTTCGATCATCCGCTGATCGAGTTCGATCTGCTCGCGAGCGGCCGGCTTCTCTGCATCGTGCCCGAAAGCAGCCCGCTCGCGGAGCGACAGAAGATTACGCCGGCCGAAATGTCGGAACATCCGCTGATCGGTATAAACCCCAAGGATCCCTATGGCGCGATCATGGCTGCGATGTTTACCAATGCCGGGATCGACTACCGGATGAATATCAAGGCCCGTTTCGGGACGACCGTATGCAGCCTCGTCGCTGCGGGACTAGGCATAGCAATTATCGACGAGTTTACGGTCGCCCACGGAACCGTTCGGGGCCTGAAGAGCCTGGAGATCGAAGGCGAAAGCGCATTTCATACCTATGCCGCCTATCGCAAAGACGTGCCCCTGTCCGCATATGCCGAACAGTTCCTCGCAATACTGCGACGGGAAATGACGAGCATCAGTTCACCTGAAGCGAGCTTTCCCGATACGCGAAAACGCATTCCGGGAAGATAACATCATGTTACGAATGCGAGCAAAATTGGTATGAGAAATAAGGTTCGTTGGACGCTAGTATCCGTTTCCGGGAGAAGCGACGACGGCTGGAGGTGCCTCCCTCTAATTTTCTGAACCGCGTTGGTCGCCGTCTTTCTCCGGCGAAGAATATTGGCATGCCTGAAGTTGAGGCAAAAACAAGAATCTCGATGAAACGTCCTGGAAACCGCTTTGGTGTTGATGCGAAAAGAGACGTGCGGGATTTCCTGCCGTCCGGCGAAACGAGATTGTTTCCGGTGGTTGGCGACCCGATTGAACAGGTGAAATCGCCAAGTGCGATCACGCGAATCCTGGCAGCGCATGGCGAGAATGCGATCGTAGTGCCCATGCATGTGGGCGCTGCGGACCTCGGACACCTGGTGGAAGCATTGACCAAGGTGCATAACGTCGATGGAATCCTCGTTACGGTGCCGCACAAATTCGCCGCACTAGGGTATTGCGCGAGCGCTACGGAACGTGCGCGCTTCGCCGGCTCGGCAAATGTCATCCGCAAGATCGAAAATGGCTGGTGTGGCGACAATACGGACGGTATGGGCTTTCTCGACGGAATTGCGAGAGAGGGTTTCGACATCGTCGGAAAGAGCGCGCTTTTGATAGGCTGCGGTGGCGCGGGATCGGCGATTGCGTTCGAGATTCTGGAACGCGGCGCATCGGAACTAGCCATCCATGACATCGACGTCGCGCGACGTGACGATATTGTCGTGCGCCTGGACGCACGCTTTCCCGGCAAAGTCCGGAGCGGCAGCGACGATCCCACCGGTTTCGATTTCGTCGCCAATGCGACACCCATGGGCATGCGACCGGGCGATCCCCTTCCTGTGGATGTCTCGCGCCTTGGTGCTGGTCAATTCGTAGCCTGTGTCGTCACCAAACCGGAAGTGCCGCCATTGATCGCAGAGGCGCGGCTGCGCGGCTGCGGGACCATGACCGGGACAGGAATGTTCGACGCGCAGGCCGAGACACTTGTCGACTTTCTGCTGCAGTCGGCGGCCGATCACGCCGCGACACATGTAACAATAGGAGTTTCGTCTCCAGAATGAATTTAGGGCACTGGGGGGCGTTTTTGGGAGACGGCGCCGTTAGACCTTGGGGCAGATTGTGGGAGGACCCAAAATGTATCGCAAATCAATCCTTGCAGTGACTACCGCACTGCTGGCCACACTAGGTGCGGCCTATGCGCAGGAGACGGTGAAGATTGGCATGGTTGCTGAACTCTCCGGCCCCGGCGCGCCTTCGGGAACGAACTGGCGCGACGGCATCAAGATCGCCATAGAGGAAATCAATGCCGATGGCGGCATCCTCGGCAAGAAGGTCGAGGTGTCCGAATACGACACGCAGACGGACCCCCAGGTGTCGCGCGCACTTGTGCAGAAGGCGATCGACGAGGGCGCCTATGCGATCCTGGGAACCATCTATTCCGGTTCGACCATGGTCAACATGCTGGTCGCACAGCAGAACAGCATCCCCCAGTTCGTCGGATCGGAAGCTCCGGGCATCGTCGAAAAAGGCAACCCCTTTGTCTACCGGACATCCTCGGGCGCTCAAAAGGGCGTTCCGGCCCTGACTCCATATTTCACGGATACGCTCAAGGCCAAGAAGGTCGGCGTCGCCTGGGTCAACAACGAGTTTGGAAAGGGCGGCCACGACGTCTTCATTGCCGAAATGGAGAAGGCCGGCATAGCAGTGGCTGCCGACATTCCTTCCGAGCAGGCGCAGACCGATTATGCAGCGGACGTGTCCAAGCTCAAGGAAGCGAACCCGGATGCAGTGTTCGTCTACATGAACCAGGAAGAGTCGGCTCGTTTCCTGATCGAGGCCAGGAAGCAGGGTCTTTCGATGCCGCTCGTCGGCGAAGTCACCCTGACGGAGGCCAAGGTCATCGAACTGGCCGGCGGTGCGGCTGAGGGCGCCATCGCCCATGTCGGTGTAACTGCCACGGCGACGGAGATCAAGGGTATCTCGGCCTTTGCCGAAAAGTTTGAAGCAGCCTTCAAGCGCAAGCCGACGCATGATGCAATCAAGGGCTATATCGGTGCCTGGACGACAAAATACGTCACCGAACTGGTCGGAAAATTCGACGGCGAAGCGTTCGCCGAGAAGATGCACGGCCTATGCCTGAAGGTGGCGGATCATCCGAAGATCCTGCTCGACACCTGCTGGGACGACCGGGGCGAAATGTCCCGTCCGAGCTTCATGGTCCAGGTCAAGAACGGCGCTCCGACCGTTATTGGAACCGTTCCAGCCAACTGATCCTGATTAGATCTACCGCGGCGGGAAACTCGCCGTCGCGGCTATAAGCGAAAGACGCTCAATGTCCCAGTTCCTACAGGTCCTGCTGTCCGGTCTTGCGACCGGCTCCATCTACGCGCTTGTCGCGATCGGCTTTACGCTGGTCTGGCAGGCTGCTCAGACGGTAAACTTCGCCCAGGGCGAGTTCGTCGTGGTGCCGGCGTTTCTCGTCCTGGTCGGCCTCAACTACCTGCACATGCCCTTGTGGGGCGCGCTTCTGTTCGGGCTCGCGATGTCGATCCTGATCCTCGGCGTGCTGTTCAAGAAGCTGATCGTGGAGCCCATCCTGCCCCATGGCGGGATAACGCTGATCATTGCGACAATGGTGCTGGGCATTCTCCTGAAAGAGAGCGTGAAGGAGTTCTACGGGGCGGAAGCGCAGCCATTTCCGGCGCTGTTCCCGCACGACCCGATCAACTTTTTCGGCGCCGTCGTGTCGATGCAGGACCTTCTGAACTTGGTGATCTCGCTCGGCATCGTCGTCGTCCTGACGCTTTTCCTGAACCGGACGCGCACCGGCCGCTGCATGCAGGCCACGGCGCAGAACCCGGCAGTGGCGGAAATACTGGGCGTCAATGTGAAGAGAATGATCCTCTACACGTTCCTCATAAACGCAGCCCTCGCGACGTTGGCTGCCTACCTCATCACCCCCGTCTACCTCGCCAAGTTCTCCAATGGCGAAACGCTTGGCCTTATCGCGTTCATCGCTGCGATCGTCGGCGGGTTCAATCAGATTCGCGGCGCACTTGTCGGAGGGCTGCTGATCGGCGTCCTCGACAATCTGACCGCTACTTACGTTACCGCGGAATACCGCGCGGCGCTGCCGCTGGTGCTCCTCATCGTCATCATCCTTGTTCGCCCGCAGGGTCTCCTGGGAACCTCCGAGGGGAGGTCGGTCTGATGCGAACTTCGCTGCGTCTCCTCCTGGTTCTTGGCCTTATCGTGCTCGCGATCCTCGCGCCGATCGGACAAGGCAACTACATCATCTACGTTCTCACCTCGTGGCTCATATTTTCGATCGCGGCGATCGGGCTGAACCTGACACTCGGCTATGCAGGGCAGATTTCGCTTGCGCAGGCATCGTTCATGGCCATCGGCGCGTATACGACGGCGCTGCTGACGCTGGCCGGCTGGCACTGGATCGTGGCCATGCCGCTGGGCCTGATCCTGTGCTTCGTGGTTGGGCTGGTGCTTGGCTATCCGGCGTTGCGCGTCAAGGGGCATTTCCTTGCCTTCATCACGCTGGCGTTCAACACCCTCGTCTTTCTCGTGCTTCGAAACGAGGGCTGGCTCACCGGCGGCACCTATGGGCTGGTCGGCATGCCTCGGCCGGATTTCGGTCTCTTCGCCACGATGAAGCAGCTGCATTTCTATTATTTCACGCTCGGCGTGACTGTGCTTTCCGCGCTGGCTATGTGGGGTATCGTCCGATCGCCATGGGGACGAGCTTTCAAGGCGTTGCGCGAAAATCCGATCCGCGCCGAAAGCCTTGGCGTCGACACTAGGCGCATTACGCTGCTCGCCTTCGCGATCGGCTCGACTTACGGCGGACTTGCCGGCGCTCTCGTCACACCACTTGTCCAATTCATCGAACCTGGTTCTTTTGGCCTCGCCCATTCATTGCGTATCCTGCTGATGGTTGTCGTCGGCGGCTCCGGCTTCTTCTTCGGCCCGTTCCTGGGTGCGGGTGTGGTCATTCTGCTGCCCGAGTTTTTGCGCTTCACCGAAGGCTATTACCTCATCATCTATTCGGCACTCGTCATCGTGATGCTCATATTCGTGCCGGCGGGCCTCATTGGGGTCGGTGGACGGCTTCGAGACCGGTTCTGGCCTCGACAACAGGTCCGGGCTGACATGAGCGAAGGAGCGCGGCTGAAATGACCGAACCAGTTCTTTCCATCCGCAACATAGAAAAGAGCTTCGGCGGCATCAAAGCTGTGGGCGGCGTATCCTTCGACGTCCATGACGGCGAGATCCTGGGTCTGATCGGTCCGAACGGATCGGGAAAGTCCACGCTCTTCAACTGCATTCTGGGGCAATTGACGCCGGATGCAGGCGAGGTCGAGGTGAATGGCCAGAAGATTTCGGGCAAGCGCGCTTCCGAACTCAACAAGCTTGGCGTTGGACGCACCTTCCAGCAATTGTCGGTATTCCCGCAAATGACTGTCCTCGACAACATCATCCTGGCCGGACAGGAGCACCAGGGCACCATGCTGTCTCGGCTCTTCGGAAAACCGGATGCGGGGCTGACGGGAGAAGCCGAGAAGCTGATCGCCTTCTTCCGCCTCAGTCATCTTCGCGACACGCTCGCGGGGTCCCTGTCCTACGGTCAGCAGAAGCTGGTCGACGCTGCAATGGCGTTCATGGCAGGTCCACGCCTCGTGCTGCTCGACGAGCCAGCCGGGGGCGTGAACCTGACGATGCTGGCCAACCTCAAGGAACGCCTCGTCGCCTACAATGCCGAGCATGGTACGACCTTCGTCGTCATCGAGCACAATATGGAGTTCGTGATGAGCCTCTGCACACGGATCATCGTCCTGGCAGAAGGCAGGGTCATTGCAGAAGGGACGCCTGACGAGATCAGGTCGAACCAGACTGTGATCGATGCGTATCTGGGAGGATGACCGATGCTTGAGCTGAAAAATGTCTATGGTGGCTATGGCAAGGTCACGATCCTGAACGGAGTGTCCTTCACCATCCCGAAAGCCTCCATCACGACGGTGATCGGCCCCAACGGCGCCGGCAAATCTACTGTTTTCAAGGCGGTCTTCGGTCTTTTGAACATTCAGTCCGGCCAGGTTCTTCTCGACGGCAAGGACGTGACCCGGCAGACCCCCCGACAGATGATCGGCCATGGGGTCACATACGTGCCGCAGGGACGCAACGTGGTGCCGCAGCTTTCCGTCTATCACAACCTGGAACTGGGCGGGATAACGGCTCCGGATCAGGCGAAGATCAGCGAGCGCATCGAAACGGTGATGGACCAGTTCCCGATGCTGCGCCAGTTTCGCAACCGAAAGGCGATAGAACTTTCAGGTGGGCAGCAGAAGCAGCTGGAGGTGGCGCGGTCGCTTCTCCTGGACCCGAAACTGATCCTGATCGACGAGCCGTCGATCGGCCTGTCGCCGAACCTGGTTCAGGAAGTGTTCCAGACCCTGATCATGCTACGGGACCAGGGGGTGACGATTCTGATGGTCGAGCAGAACGCAAAGACCGCGCTTGCAATGTCCGATTACGGCCTCGTGCTGGAACTCGGGCAGACGCGGATGCACGACGAGGCGAGGAAATTGCTGGCCGACCCGCGCGTCGGTCAGCTCTTCCTTGGAGGCCATGTCGCCGACGTCGCGCCCGCTCATGCAGATTGAGGCTCTGGCCGCCGGGGCAAACCGCCTCGGCGAATGCCCGATCTGGTGCGAGCGGACCGGCCGCCTGTGGTGGGCCGACGTGCTCGAAGGAGCGCTCTGGAGCCACGATCCGGCGACCGGCAACTGCAAGCAGCATCCGGTCGAGGCGCGGCGTCTCGGCTCGATCGCCCTGCGCCAAGCGGGCGGCCTCATCCTGGCCTGCGACAACGGGCTCTTCTCCTACGATCCTGAAACCGGCGCGCAGGGCTTCCTCGTCGATCCCGAGCCGGGAAGGGCCGGACACCGCAAGAACGACGGGCGAGCGGACCATATGGGAAACTTCTGGGTCGGCACGCTGGAGGAAGCTACCTACGCTCCGGTCGGATCACTGTATCGCGTAGCGCCTGACCTTTCGGTCAGCGTCGAGGCCGAGCACCTCGCCATTCCCAATTCACTTGCCTTCGACCCCGAACGCGGCCGCATGTATTACGCGGACACGAGAGCCTATACGATCTGGGTGCGAGATGGCTTTGAAACAGGTGGCGGAAGGCAAAGAACCTTCGCCACAACGACCGCACCCGCAAGGCCGGACGGCAGTTGCATCGATGCCGAGGGCTATCTCTGGAACGCCGAATATGCCGGTGGCCGTGTGGTCCGCTATGCTCCTTCGGGCGAGATATCTATGACGATCGACCTACCGGCGACATATCCAACCTGTTGCTGTTTCGGCGGTTCGGATTTTCGCACGCTGTATGTGACCTCCGCCTTTGAGCCTCTATCTTCCGAAGAACTGGAACGGGAGCCTCTGGCCGGACGGGTGCTGATGCTGGATGTGGGCTTCCTGGGAAAAGCGGAATTTCGCGTAGGCTTCTGACGAGGCGAGATCAGGACCAGTCGTTCATCATCATGCTGTGGTCCGCCGACGCCACGCGGGGCTCAACCGCCTTTTCTTGTTTATCGATGCGGCCAATGAGCACTTCCGGTTGCTTCCGGCGCGGGGTCTCTGCATCGGGGCTTAGGGGCCACCCTAATAGAAACCTCCATCTGTATGACGCTTGCCATATCACATTGCGACTCGAAGCAATTGTCGTTCTCGGTGGTTGCGCGCCCCGGCAACCACTTTCTTCATAAATCAATCGCCGTCCCGATCTAACCATCGGGGCGGCCTTTTGCGTTCTATCATCTCGTGCGCTGGCTCGAGGAATTCCCGTCAACGAAAGGCTGACCGCAGAACTCTGGTCGAGGCCAGGACCCAGCTTTGCGACGATATGCGGGTCATCATCGCGGATAGATCGGGTTCGACCAGGCGAGCTTCCGTCGACTGCCATCACCATGATGCGGCACCAGTCGCCGGCAAACTTCTTCTTGAGCGACGTCACGAGAGCTTCCGGTTCTTCAGCTTTCACCATCACCCAGCCCGAAGGCGTCGCGGCTCTCACCACCCTCGACCACCCAGTGGGCGTCGTCGGCTGCCAGGGCATTGATGCGCCGGCTGCTCTTCAATAGGTCGTCGAGATAGTAAGCGCCGCCGCCGCGCGCCTGACGCACCTGGCTCGTGTGATTGTAGACCTCGACGGCATGCGCGCCGGGGATCGTCGCGGCGTCCGCCACCGTCAGCCCGTACCATTCGGGATGCGGGGTGACCACGAATGCCCCGGCATCCTTCCGGCCAACGAAGCTGGACCAGAACCCTGTGCAGCTAGCGATACTCAGAGCACCTGCCAGCATGCTTCGGTCGCCACCTCGAGCAGCGCATCTCAGATAGCCAATTCGCGGATGCGGGTGATAAACGAGCTGCGCTGGACGCGCTGACCGGCCATCAGCCCGAACATCTTGAGTGCGTGACGGACCTCGGTCTCGATATCCATCAGCTTGCGTCTGAGCTCGCGCCGATGCGCCAGCTACAGCTTCGTCCGGTTGGCTGCATCGCTCTTGGCGTGCACCGGTTTGAACCAGCCCGAGCGCACGAGCTGCGCCAGGCCACGCGCGTCATTGCGGTCCGTCTTGTTGAGCTGCGCCTCCAGCATGCGGGCCGAATGATGCGTCTCCAGCAGCACCATCGGCATGCCGCGGGCTTCCAGTTCGCGATGCAGCCAGGCCGACCATCCGGTCGCTTCGTGCCCGACCAGATGCAGTGTCGACGCATAGGGCTCGAGTACGCCGAAGGTCGCATCGGGATCGGTCGGCACGCCCGTCTCCACCACGATCGTGCCGGCGCGGCGGTTGACGATGCAGATCGCCGTGGTGGTGGTGGTGGCATCAAGTTTCATCGGAAGTCTTCATCTTCGGCGGGGTGATCGGGGATCACCATCCTGCGCGAGTTCTGCCGTCGAGGGAGCGTCTGGGTGTTGAGCTCAATTACGTGGTCACTTTTATCGGCGGACTTTGCATCCATCGTCGTTTCTGCTTTCGCCTGAGATACGAAGCTGTTCTCTCTCTGACGCACTTGTGCTCACGGGCCTGGATTTCCGATGCGCCGTGCACTCTTCCGCACGCTGCGACGGGGTGTTTTGGCTGCATATTGCAGCGCCCGAACCGTCGCGGTGCAATTTACCATCGGACTGACGGGGCATCGTCACAGGCAATCGGGCGCGGTCCGCCGTTTTGTGATCGTGCTGCGTTTCGACGCCGTTGTTCTGTTGTAGAGCGCGCGCCGGACATCGGCGTCGCCGGCCGAAGTAGACCGCAACGTGGCGCAAGCGGCGGAAGCGCAAGGGATTGTCGATCGCCGTCATGAAGGAGAGCGCTGTCACTAGACCACCGCCGGGGATCGTCATGAAATGCCGGCACACGTTTCGACGTGCCGCCACCTCGTCAAGCGTCGATGGATAAGCCGGTTCGCGCTGGCGCGGTCATGCCGACGGCCTCCACTAGATGGTGAGACCATTGGATGTTGGTAAGCACCCCCGCAGAGGCTCATCTATCCGACGCAAACGGATTATACTCCACGTCGCCCGAAGCGTCGTAGGGTATCTCCTGCGGCAGCCCGGCCAGTTCCCGCAGTACGGGGTAGACAGCCGTATAGTCCTGCCTGCCGCGACCGCTGGCGCGCACGATCGAATAGGTCTGCGCCGCAGCGCTGCCCATATAGATCGGCACATTGACCTGTGCGGCAAGCTGCAGCGCAAGCCCCAGGTCCTTGTGCGCCAGATCCACTGGGAAGCCGGCGATCAGGTCGCCCTTGAGCACCTTGTTCGGGTAGGTCACGCGCATGTGGCCGATGCCTGCTATCGTCCCGCGCATAACCTCCAGCGCCAGCCGGATATCGAGCCCGGATGCCTCGGCGAGGGTAAGAGCCTCGGCGGTGAGCGCGTTCAACGACACGCCCATGAAGTTGTTGATGACCTTGACGCGCGAGCCGTTGCCCAATGCACCGCAGTCGATGGTCTGGTTGCCCATAACGTCGAAGACCGATTGGGCACGCTTCATCGCCTCAGGAGCGCCGCTCGCGAGGATGAGCAGGGCGCCGCGTGCCGCCTCGATGGCCGAACGCCCCACCGGCGCATCGATCATGGCGATGTTGCGTTCGCCCAAGGCGCTTGCGATCCGGTCGGTTTCCTCCGGCAGGATCGTCGACATATTGATGAAGATCGAACCTGCCGCGATCGTTTCAACGATCCCGCCAGCATTGAAAAGTGCTGCCTCGATATGCTTGGCGGTCGGCAGCATGGTGATGACGAAACCCGCATCACGTGCCGCCTCGGCAGCGGATGCTGCGCTCGTACCGCCGGCCTCGACGAGCGCCTCCGTCGCCGAAGCCGACAGGTCGAAGCCTTTCACCGCAAACCCTGCACGCGCGAGGTTTGAAGCCATTGGCAACCCCATGGTGCCGAGGCCGACGAAGCCGATATTTTCTGACATAGTTCTAACTCCTCCCAAGCCGCTCAATCAGGCGCTGGCGTTCGCTTCCGCATCGATCTGCGCATAGACTTCGCCGATGACGCGAAGCGAATCGAGCGCAGCTGGTACGCCGCAGTAGATCGCGGCCTGAAGCACCACTTCGCCGATCTCCTCGCGGGTAACGCCGTTGTTCAATGCGCCGCGCACATGGAGCTTGATCTCGTGCGGGCGATTCAGTGCCGTCAGCATTGCGAGATTGAGGAAGCTGCGCGTGCGTCGATCCAGGCCTGGCCGGCCCCAGACTTCACCCCAGCACCATTCGGTGACCAGTTTCTGAAGCGGAGCGGTGACGTCCGTCGCCGCATCGACCGACCGGTCGACATAGGCAGCACCAAGAACCTCACGCCGGATAGCCAGCCCCTTCTCGAACTTTTCACCTTGAAATTCGGGACGTCTGCTCATCTAGGTCTGCTCCTTTGCCCGCTGCCGGGCTTTCCAAATCTGCGGGCGATCATACAATTCGATGAACCAGCGTCAAGTTTGTATTATGGTAGTATCGTATGTTGAATTTTCTTGACAGTTGATGTTTAAGCGAGGGTGTTGGCTCGGCGCATAAACGGGCCGGCTGAGGTGGAGAAAAGACGATGCCAGATATGACCGGCCCCGAGCCATTCGAGCTGTTCGCGCTGAAATATGCCCGGCATGGCGGACGAAAGGCCAACGACAATTTCATCGGCGGCGACCTGCACGAGGCGGGCTCCGACCTGTTTTATTATGTTTGGGTCGCGCGCCGATCGGACAAATTGTTCGTCATCGATACGGGATTTGGTCCGGACGCCGCGAAGCAACGGGGCAGGGAACTGGACTGCCTGCCCGCCGAGGCGCTAGGCCGTTTGTGCATTGCAGCAGCGGATGTCGATCAGGTTATCCTGACGCATCTCCACTACGACCATGCCGGCACGCTCGGCCATTTTCGAAAGGCCTGTTTTCATGTGCAGGCCAAGGAGGCCGCTTATTCCACAGGCCCCTGCATGTGCCATTCGTTCCTGCGGCATCCCTTCGACGTCGAGGATATCGTCAGCTTCGTCAGGCTCAACTTTGCCGGCCGCATCGCCTTTCACGACGAGACGACGGAACTGGCGGACGGGCTGACCCTGCACCGCACCGGAGGCCATTCCGGCGGATTGCAGGTGGTACGTGTCTGGACCCGCCGTGGATGGGTCGTGATCGCATCGGACGCCACGCATCTCTATGCAAATTACCGCAGCAATCTGGCTTTTCCAGCGGTCTACCATGTTGGCGAATTGCTCGATGGCTATCGCACGATCCGCCGCCTTGCCGATTCGGACGATCATGTCATCCCGGGCCACGATCCCATGGTGATGCGGCTTTATCCCGCGCTCTCACCGGCTCTGGAAGGGATAGCCGTGCGCCTCGACGTCCCCCCACGCGAAAGCTGAACGAAGGAATACCTCATGTTGAAGGGCAAGACGGCACTGGTGACCGGCTCGTTTGCCGGGCTTGGACTTGGCGTGGCCGAAGCGCTCGCCGCGGCGGGAGCCAATGTGGTTATCCACGGTCTGTGCGATACGAAGACAGGACAGGCGGCAGCATCCAGGGTTGCCCGCGAATATGAGGTTACGACGATGTTCTCGGGCGCCGACCTCACCTTGGTCGAGGCGATCGAGGGCCTGGTCACTGCCGTTGCCGACAGGTTCGGGCGGGCGGATATCATCGTCAACAACGCGGTCCTGCGCCATTTCAAACCCGTCGAAGATTTCACGGGCGTTGAATGGGACGCTTCGCTGGCGGTCAATCTGTCATCGACCTTTCATCTGGCACGCCTTTGCGTTCCGGCCATGAAGGCGTCCGGCTGGGGACGTATCGTCAACATGTCCTCGATCTACGGCGTGCGGGGTGCGGAAAACCGCATCGACTACGTGACGACCAAGACGGCACTTCTTGGCATGACGCGTGCATTGGCCATCGAACTGGCGCGCACGGGCATAACCTGCAACGCAGTCAGCCCAGGCACCGTGCCGACCGAAGCTATCCTGACGCGGATTGCCGGTCAGGCGGAAGCTTCCGGCATCACCATGAAGAAGGCCGAGACGGCCTATCTTGATGGGCGCAACCCCACCGGACGCTTTGTCTCGATCGAGGCGGTCGGCGCCCTGGTGGCGTTTCTGTGCGGCTCGCAAGCTGCCGATATCACGGGCGCAAACATCCCGATCGATGGCGGCTGGTCGGCCATCTGATTATTTCTGGAGGAAGATGATGAGACTGAAGAACAAGACCTGCCTGATCACGGGCGCGTGCGGCGGCATCGGACTGGCCATGGTCGAGGCTTTTTTGACGGAAGGTGCGACTGTCATAGCCACCGACCTTGATGCGGAACTTCTGCGCGAGCGCTGTGCGCCGCTGGCCGGCAGCGAGCGAGTTCTGTCGTGTCGTCTCGATGTCACGAATCCCGATGGCATTGCTGCGCTCGAGGCCGAGCTCGCGGCGGAGGGTGTTTTCGTCAACGTGCTGGTCAACAATGCCGCAGCCATCACTATCGGCAAGCTTCTGGATGCGACGGTCGAGGATTTGCGGCTGGTGTTCGGGGTCAATGTCGAGGGACTTTTCAACGTCACGAAAGGCTTCCTGCCGGGCATAATCGCGCGGGGAGGGGGCACGGTGCTGAACATGGCCTCGCTGGCCTCGGTCCGCGCCATGCACGAGCGATTTGCCTACAGCGCCTCGAAGGCCGCGATCGCCATGATGACGCGGTCGATTGCAGTCGATTATGTGGGGCAGGGCATCCGGGCAAACTGCATATGCCCAGCGCGCGTGCACACGCCTTTCATCGAGAATTATCTGACGAAGTACTACCCGGGCGAGGAAGAACAGCGGCTCGAGGCGCTGTCGCGCTACCAGCCGATCGGACGCATGATCCAGCCGGCGGAAGTGGCGTCAATGGCCATCTATCTGTGTTCGGACGAATCCGCGATGGTGACCGGTGGAAGCTTCGTCATAGACGGCGGCGTCATGGCCGGGGACCAGCCTTTACAGGCAGCCTGAGGTAGACAGGGGGCCATCGGGGCCTGTCCGTTTCTCAAGGTGTGGCAAGCCGCGCAAGCCTGGACATATCGTCCGTCGCGCCGATGGCGAGGATAGCCGCAATCAATGGATCCGGCTTCACGCCGGGGGCGCCAAACACCACCAGATCACGCAGCTTGCGCTCCAGATCGGCATTGGTCAGCGGGCGTTCGCTGTCGCCGCGCGCCTTGTCTATGCGCGAAACCAAAGTCTCGCCGCTGGCCATATGCAGTTCCACCTGCGCTGCTCCGACCGGCATTTCAGGGTCGACGACCACCTGAACCTTTTTGCGGAATGCGGCGTTCGCAGCATCTGCCACGGCAGCATCGCTGAATTCGGGCAATCCCGCCTTGCCGTGAAGAAGGCTGACCACAATCGCATGCTGGGCGCTGACCTGCGCCTCGCGACCTTCGCCTATTGCCGGGCGGTCAGCGCGTTCGGCAAGGAGCGCGTGACCGCGGACCGTCACCGTCATTACCAAAGAAGGGTCGAATCCTGGTGCCGAGGCAAGGCCAAGTGCGGCCTCGATGACCGGATTGAGGACCACGCCGCACGGATATGGTTTGTAGGTGTTGCGCAGCAGCTCCCAACTTTCGCCGAGGCCGTCCGTCAGGCACGAGAATTTGGGATCGTCACAGGTTACCCGCAGAAAGCCGCGCGGACCTTCCAGCGGCAACGCCGGACCGCGCATGCCGTCCTGCGCCAGCAGGGCGGCGACGATGCCATTGCGTGCGGCATTGCCGACACCGACGCTCTTGGCCATGGAGCCGAGCGTTTCGACCAAGCCCGAGGCCTGCGCAGAAGCAATTCCCAGTGCATAAAGCATCTTGTCCGCATCGAGCCCGAGAATGCGCCCGGCCGCCGCCGCGGCGCCGAATACGCCGCAGCTGGCGGTGATATGCCAGCCTCGGCGGTAGTGACCGGGAGAGACCGCATTGGCTATGCGGCACTCGACCTCGACCCCGATGGCAAATGCGTCGAGAAAATCGCGACCCGATAGTGGCATTGTCTCGGCCAGCGCCAACAGCACCGGCAACACAGGGGCCGTGGGATGCAGGATGGTTCCCGGATGCGTATCGTCGAAGTCGAAGACGTTGATGCTGATCGCGTTCAGGAATGCCGCGGTCAGAATGTCGTAACCGTCGGCATGGCCGATGACAGACGCATCCGTGCCGCTCGAAAAGCGGCCCATCACCGTCTTGGCATGGGTCGTCGCGGCGTCGCGACAGCCGGCAAGGCCAGTCGCGAAGCCATTCATGATCGAGCGAATCGCCTCGTCACGGACATGCTTCGGGACAGGCGCACCGCCGGCGACAAACGCCGCCAACTGCGCCGAAACGTCTTGCGGACGATCCGCTGAGGCGGTCATGCCTTGCTGCCGAAACCGTCGCCGACTTCTACGCCGGCCCAATCCTCGATCGGCTTGATGAGTGCGGTCAGGTCGCCGTCAGCGCCAAGCTGGCCTTTCGCGACGGTCAGAAGCTGGCGCGCCGCGCTGCCGACGATCATCGGAACGCCGAGCGCTTCGGCCTCGTCGAGACACAGGCGGACATCCTTGGCGGAAAGACCGAGCGCGAAGCCGAAATCGAACGAACGGGTCAGCACGTATTTCGGGATCTTGTCCTCACTCGCATTGCTGCGGCCGCTGCCGGTGTTCACAACCTGCATCAGCATTGCCGGATCGATGCCGGCCTTTTGTGCCAGCACCAGTCCTTCCGAAGCGATGGCAAGTGCCGTCACCGACATCAAATTGTTGATGACCTTGATCAACTGTGCCTGCCCGGGTTCATTGCCGACATGCGTGATCTTGCCGAAATTCAGCAGGATCGGCTCGACCTCGGCAAACAGCTCCGGTGCGCAGGCAGCCATCAGCGAAAGCTTGCCGGCTGCCGCACCCGCCACGCCGCCGCTAACCGGGCAATCCACGGTGCCTACGCCGTGGGCAGCCAGTCCTTCCGCCAGCGCCTTGGCGCCGCGCGGGCCAGTGGTGGACAGGTCGATCACGATGCGAAGCCCTGCAGAGGTCGTCAGGCCGTTGGCGCCCAGTGCCGCGTCCTTCACAATCTCCGGGGTCGGCAGCGAAAGGAGAACGATTTCCGCAGCAGAGCCGACCTCGGCCGGGTTGGACGCAGCCTGTGCACCAGCCTTGACAAGTTCGGCGATGGCATCAGCGCTTGGATCGAAGACCGTTACCGAATAGCCCGCCGCGATCAATCTGCGAGCCATCGGCGCTCCCATGCGGCCAATGCCGATGAAACCGAGTTTCTTAGTCATTTTCTATCTCCGGTATTGAAAGATTTGGCGCGCAGCGTGGCGGCCCATGGTGGCGGCCCCATCAGCTTATTCGGCTTGGCAGCCACAGTACGATTTCAGGGAAGACGTAGAGCAGGACGATGAAGGCCAGCATCAGGAGGATGAAGGGCGTCACGCCGCTGACGATATCGCGCAACGGCACTCCGCTCATGCCACGCAGGATGAACAGCACGATGCCCACGGGAGGCGTCACCAGGCCGATCTCGACCAAGATCACAAGCACGATGCCGAACCAGATGGGATCAAGCCCCAGCGCCACGATGATCGGGAAGGTGACCGACAGCGTCATCAGCATCATCGAGATGGATTCGATGAACATGCCCAGAATCAGGTAGAAAATCGCGATCATGACCACGACCATCCAAGGCGCCAGATCCCAGCTGGTTACTACCGACACCATCTCGCGCGGCAAGCGCAGAAAGTCGAAGACCCAGCCGAAGATCGACGCGCCGATTACGATCAGCATGATGAAGGAAGTGACCGTGACGGTATCGTACAGAACCTTGTAGAGCTGCTGCAGGTTCATCTTACCCTGCTGGATGCACAGCACCAGCGCGGCGATGGCGCCGACGGCGCCGGCTTCCGTTGGTGTTGCAATGCCGAAGTAGAGTGAGCCGAGGACGGCGGTGATCAGGGCAAGGAAGGGGAGCACCCCGACGAGCGACTTGAGCTTTGCCGAAAGTGGATAGCGCTCGCCCACCGGAACCGAGCTAGGGCTGATATAGGACCAGACAAGAACGGTCGCTGCGAAAAGTGCTGCGAGTAACAGGCCGGGAACGATGCCGGCGACGAACAGAACGGTGATGGGAACACCGACCGTGTTGCCATAGATGATCATGGCGATGCTGGGGGGTATCAGGATGCCGAGCGTAGCGCCTGCGGCAACAAGACCGTAGGTAAGGCGATTCGAGTAGCCGCGCGCTGTCATCTCCGGTGCCGCGACGCGACCCAGCGTGGCCGCCGTTGCAAGGCTCGATCCCGACACGGCGGCAAAAACAGCCGACGCACCGACGGTTGCGTGCCCGAGCCCGCCACGCGTGCGTCCAAACCAGACGACCAGCATGTCGAAAAGCTTGACCGTCACGCCGCTATGCACAAGCAGCGAGCCCATCAGCACGAAGGTCGGAACGGCAGTCAGCGTGAATGAGTTGATCGACGTCCACGAACGGTCCGACAACATCGGCAGTTGCGGCTGTCTGATCATGAAAAGCAGTCCAAGAAGGCCGATGAGCCCCATCGTAACCCCGACCGGCACGCCGATGAACAGCAGGAACATCATCGCGCCCACAAGGATGAGGCCGGTCATCAGCAGTGACATGCTCAGCGACAGATAGAACAGGCCGCCGATGATGCCCACGATCAGCAGGACGGCGAGGCCGACGCGCCAGCCGCTCCACACGAAGGCGCCAAGCAGCAGGCCGCCCATGATGACTAGCGTTGCCCAATCCATGCGGGTGCCCGCGACGCGGATGTCGGTGCGGCCGATATAGGCGAGGGCGACGAGAATCGTCAGCAGGATCAAAGGCAGCGCGGCTTGAAGCGCGCGGCTCCCGGGAGCGGATTTCTTGCAGATGTCCCGCAGCAGCGCGGTGCAGAACAACACGTATCCAATGATGACGGGTATTTCGGGTATCCACTGCGGTGTCGCGAGCAGACCCCAGTCGCGCGTGCCGTTGATATATTCCGACACGGTGAAGCAATACATCTCCCAGCCGGTCACCGCTGCAAACAGCAGGCCGAGCCACGTTCCGATCAGCTCCAGTTGCTGGCGGCGCGGGGGTGAGACGTTGTCGATCAGCACCTCTACCTGGATATGGGCGCCTTCGCGCTGACCCACGGCAAGGCCAAGAAAAACCAGGGCGACGAATGCATAGACACTGATTTCCGACACCCAGGTGGTGGGCATGTTGAAGCCCGACCGCATCACGACCTCGTAGACGACGATGCATGTCATGAATAACAGGGTGATCGAGGCGAGCAGGCCCGCGCCCTTGGTGATGGTGTCTATCCCATCTATGAACCAGCCGCCGGCAAGGCCCGTGTCCTTGGGCTTGTTGGTTGCCATGCTGGGCGCAGTCTCGCTCAGATACGCATCGAGAATGTCTGCCATATTTCCTCCTCCGACCCGTCAGGCGGTCTCCTTGTCGGCCCCCGTTAGCACGAGGCGGGCTTGACAGGCAACAGAATGTATTATCGTATGTTGGTACCACGAACCGGGAGGCAAGTGGAGGGATGCGGCTTGGGTCGTGACGCGAGCGTCACGCGACCGCGAAGACAATCTGTACGTGGAGGAACTTCATGATCACTGCAATCTCGCGGTTTGTCGGCAGTGCTGCCGTTGCCGCCCTGGTTCTCGGCGCGGCATTTACTGCCACCGCGCAGAACCGCCCCGAATATGATTTTACGATGGGCGTCATCACATCGCCGGGCGATGTGTACACCGCAATGACGCAGGGCCTGCCGGAGCGCATTGCCACGGCCACCGACGGCCGCGTTCAGATCACCGTCAGCGACTCGCTCGTCGCGGCGAATCAGGTTGCCGGTGCGGTGCGCGATGGTCGCCTGCCGATGTCGGCCGCCTTGCATACGTATATTTCTGCCGAAGACCCGCGCATGGGCATCTTCAACCTGCCGGGCCTGATTAACAATATCGACGAATACACCAAGGTGCGCGAGGCCTTCTGGCGCGAAGACGTCAAGAGCATCTGGGCCGACAAATGGAACGCAGTGATGCTGGCTGACGGCGCATGGTGCCCGACCGCGCTGTTCTCAAAGACGCCAATCCGCACGGTTGAGGATTTCAAGGGCAAACGCATCCGCATTCACAACCCTCAAACTGCTGAGCTTATGAGCGCGCTTGGTGCGTTGCCGGTGCCAATGCCGACCTCGGAGGTGACGCCCGCGCTTGAGCGTGGCGTTATCGACGGCGTCTTCACGTCCATCTGCGTTGGCTCGGCATTCGAGATTCCGCGCGTTGCGCCATATGTTCAGGATTGGGCGATGTCGCCTGTCACCGGCTGGGTCATCCTGATGAACGCCGATACCTGGGCAGAACTGCCGGACGACCTGAAGGAGAAGATCCAGACGGCGCTGCTGGAAATGCAGGACGAGGCTTTCTCGACCTACCAGACCTATTTCGATCGCGCGGTTGAAAAAGTGAAGTCGCTCGGTTCGGAATATTGGGTTGCATCGGATGAACTGAAGGCCGCTGCCAGCGCGCCGCAATATTCCGACCCGGTCTATGCATCGTGGTATGCCCGCGCGAAAGAGCTTGGTTTCGACGGTGAGGCCTATGTCGTTCGCATCAAACAGGCACTCGGCAAGAACTAAATTACCGTCTTTTTGGTGAACTGAAATCCGCGCCCGTTGCAGGGCGCGGATTTCTTGTCTTTTGTTGTACCCACGCCTTCGCTAGAGTGTGATTCAATCAATATCACAATCGGACAATCTGGGTGACAGACATCAACGCTTCTCTCGACCTCAAGGTGGAACGCATTGCTGCACCGCTACGCCACGGTGTAACCGACAGTATCCGCAATGCCATCGCCATCGGCCATTTCAAGCCTGGCGAGCGCCTGCCCGAGCGGCTCTTATGCGAGATAACCGGCGTGAGCCGCACTCTGGTGCGCGAAGCCTTGCGCCAGCTGGAGTCGGAAGGTCTCATCGACGTCGTGCCGCATCGCGGCCCGATCGTCGCCAGCCTGACGACAAAGGAAGCCGAGGATATCTATCGTGTCCGTGCCGAGCTTGAGGGGCTGGCGAGCGAGCTGTTTGCGGAAGTCGCGTCTGATGTAGCCCGCGCAAAACTCAAATCGGCTTTCGAGGTCCTCAAGATTGCCTCCAAGAGCGAAAACACGCTTGACCGCCTGAAGGCCAAGAATGCGTTTTACGAGAGCCTCATGGAAGGCTCCGGCAATGGCGCGCTTGGCACCAGCCTGCACTTTCTGAATTCGCGAATCATGCTGCTGCGTGCGACCTCGCTTCAGGCCGAGGGGCGTATCAAGGAGAGCATCAAGGAACTCGGCGCTCTGGTCGACGCGCTGATGGCCCGTGACCCCACCACCGCACGCAAGCTTGCCGTGGCGCATGTCACCAATGCCGCAAATGTTGCGCTTCGCTCGCTTGGCAAAGTTTAGAAGAATCGACCTGTGATAACCGCCAGTGATGGGACCTTCGCGCAGTATGCGACACGAGAAATTGCGCAATCAGATCGTCACTTTCAGCGAATGTCGACATCGGTAGCTGCGAGCCCCATGACGACAATTACGAAACCTTTTTGCTTTGGACGGACGCGTCATCCGGGATTGGGACGTGCCTGTCATGACGATCTATAAGGAGGAGAAAAGCTACTCGGACTTCCCTTGGCTGGGCGAACATGTGCCAATTCTGAAAAAGCCCGCTGTCGACGCCCTGGCGCCGGTTTTGACACGATACGGGCAGCTTTTGCCGCTCAAGGGCGAGGAGGTCTGGCTCTTCAACACAACGACGGTCCTCGACGTCCTCGATCATGACCAGTCGCGGATCGTCTATTTCGACAACGGAGACATCCTCGAGATCGAGCGTCACGTATTCCGGCAAGAGAAATCGGATCTGCGGAGCTCTTCAAGCTGCCGATGCGAGCCTCGACCGTCTATGTCACCGACAGTTTCGTTGAAAAGGTCCGGAATGCCGATCTTCGCGGCGTCTCGTTCGTGCCTGTGTGGACGTCTGCAGAGAAATGAGTAGGCCACGCGGGGGGTGGCCGATGCCGTAGCTCTGCCAACCCGCCTCATTGTTCGATGAAGCGCTCTTCGGTCGTCGGCATGGAATGGTGCTCGTGAGTGATGACCCATTGTCCATCTTGCCGTTCAAGCCCGACGGTCAATCGGAAATCGAGTGATCCAGCCGACGTGCCATCGCAATGGACCTCGCAGGTGACGAAGGCCACGTCCTGTCCGGTCGTGATATCCAGATTCGTCGGTGCGTAAGTGATCGGTCCCCTAGGTTTGTCGAAAAAGAAATCCCAAGTCTTGTCATACGCTTCGATTCCTCTGACCGTATTGGGGAAGTCGAACATCAATAGGTCAGGAGCGTGATGGGCGAGTATGCCGTCGCGGTCACCTGCGCTAACCGCTTTTGCCCAACCCAGCACGATTGTCTCGATCTCCTGTTGTTCGAGGTTCGGCATATCCAATCTCCTTCGTCTGATGAGCTCAGGGCGCCTCTTTCAATGGCCACAGTTCGACGACGCCGTGGGCAACCGCGCAGGGCACGAGTGAAACCTTCTCGATGGCGTCGGCCAAGTCGATGGCCTCGATGATGGCGAATCCCGCAATCGGCAAGGCTGACGACATGAATGGTCCGTCGAGAGTTTCCATGCCACGCGCCTCGGGATTGCGGACTTGGACCGGGGTGCCGGCGATCCCTATCACGGCACCTTCGGACCGTAGTTTTGCGTCCTGGGCATGCGCGGCGTCTCTGACGGGTCGGGGCGTGCGGTCGTAGTCGGCCGGGTCGCCATATCCGATTGTGATGAACTTAGGCATGGTCTAATCTCCTTCAGGCGGTGTGCTGCGAACTGCGCGCCATCACGCATAATGCGGCCTGCCATCGGACCGGTAGTCGAGCATAACGATCTCGCCATCGAGAATCCGATGATCCTCGATCTTTCTGGTCCGGCATCCCCTTGAAGAAGGGCTCGACGCCGGACTGCGGCAGGATCAGCGGGCTATAGATCGGCGCAGCCGGTCCAGCAGGTTTGCCGCGAGAAGCTGACGGACGATGGACAGGCTTCCCATCGTCCGGATTTCAGCACCATGGCTCGCGCGCTCTGCGCGGATCGTATCGAGAAATCCGGAGCCCAGCACTGTCAGCCCCGACCAGCTCACTTTGCTGAGTTTGGAGGAGACGGCCCACCTGGATTCTCGGTCATCCGGCGATAGTCATCATCCTGATAGGCCTCGGGTACGCCACTCTGGGCATCAAGGGTCTTGCGGCCGATCAGGGTACGATGAGGCTGCGCGCTCTTCTGCGCCAACCATTCCATGAATTCAGGTCCAGTGTACCCGTAATTGGCTGGCGATTTCTCGCCACGCGCCGCACCGTCGATTGTCAGCATGATTTCAGAAACGATTTCAGTCATTGTTCTCTCTCCCATCAACATGCCGGAGAGCAGCGGTCTATCGAGCCGGCAATTCGATCCAAAGGTCCTTGGCGAAGCCCCTCTGGTCGAGTTGCCGCGTGGTTTCCGTCACCTCGGCCTTCCCATTCCGACACCGATAGGCGTGGATGCTGTCGTGACCGAGCACATAGGCCGGAACGCTCCCCGCGTGGGGATTGTCCCGACAGAACACGTCGGCGCCGGGATTTTCGCGCTTCGCGTTCATCTGGACGCAGGGCAGGTTCGCGCCCACGAAGCACACCATGACCTTGCCGTTCATGCAGCGGTACTGGGCCTGCGTTTCCCAGGAGGTTCCATCCGGCATGCCTTTGGCATAGCGAAACAGCTTCTTGAAAGCCGAGGTCGTGCGCGTGCGAAGCGAGGGATCGTAGTCACGAATGCTGTCGTCATTCCCCAAACGGGCACAGACGGCGGCAAGGTCGGCTTCGGGCGCTGCGCGGGCCTGGTCGTCGAAGTCCGGCAGTGGCAAAGCAGCGGCAGCGAAGCCAAACGTCAAAATTATTCCGATTGCGAATCTCGGCGTCATCTCCACCTCCTGTTGCTGATGGCGGCTCCGGTCAGCATCGGCGATAGCTCTGCGGTTCCGCCGCGATCCAGGAGAAGCCCTCCAGCGTGAGGTCAATCTCGTTAGGTGCGTGCCGTTGGAGAACGACTTTGCCCGATGTGACCGGGCTGCCGCCCTTGAAGCATTGTGCGTCGAACCTCAGGCTCGTCCCTGAATGGGTCGATTTGCCCATCTCGCAACCGACCTCATAGAAACCGAGATCGGCCGCTGTCATCGTCAGCACATCGACCTCACCGCTGACCGGCTCGCAACGTCCAGGATGGTTCGACCATTTGCCCTGCAATTCTGCGGGCACCTCGGCGAAAGCCGAGGGCAGACCTCCCAGCAGGCCCATAAGGCCAAAGAAGGCGAGCTGGCGGTAGCTATAGCGATGTTGCATGTTCTCCTGCCTCTCCGCGTCGGCAAGAACGGGGCTATACAACAACGACGAATGGGCTCCGTCGGATTCGACATGGGCACAAAAAATGCCGCTCGTCAGCCGGGATAGTCGGCGTATCGCTGATGCCACCGATCGCAACAAGGGAGGTTCTCGCTTCGCTGGCCCCTGGAGA
The DNA here is from genome assembly GCF_900116595.1 of Mesorhizobium sp. YR577. Taxonomy (NCBI): domain Bacteria; kingdom Pseudomonadati; phylum Pseudomonadota; class Alphaproteobacteria; order Hyphomicrobiales; family Phyllobacteriaceae; genus Mesorhizobium; species Mesorhizobium sp. YR577. The sequence continues at coordinate 131,316 of NZ_FPBI01000016.1, forward strand.
CGAGCCTGGCCTCCGCCTTCGCCCGATTTAAATCTCCTTCCCTCAAGTTTATCGACGAGAGTCGATGGCAGATACGACAAAGATATCGACTTTTCTGCCAATGCGTTGTGTCGACTTCATGAGCGTCTCGACGTCTCCGATTAGGTCAGTGTATTCAACGACGCTATACGTAAAGCCGAACTGCGCGGGGCGGGGCGGTCATTCAATTTCGCGATATCGGATACTTCCCAGATGCAGTCCGACCAGGTTCCAACAGTCCGCCTAGCCCGACTCGACGAACTCGAGGAAGCCGGCGCGATCATTGCCGCATCCTTCGAATCTTTTCGGGCATCGTTGCCGCCACATATCTTCGAGCCCTAAGTCGCCGATGCCAGCGATCTCGCCGCGGCATCGGATGATGCCGCGGTTGCGGTGATAGAACGTGCGGGCCGGATCGTCGGAACGGTGACCTACTACGAGGATGCGCAGCGTGAAGGCATGGGCTGGCCGTCCGGCTACGCCGGGCTTCGAACCCTCGTCGTAGCTCCAGAAGCACAAGGCCATGGATATGGTCGGAAGCTTTGCCAATGGTGCATTGATCGTGCCCGCGAGCAGCAGGCGGAAGCCTTGGCGCTACACACGGCAGAGTTCATGAAATCGGCTTGCAAGCTCTACGAGAGCCTTGGATTTCAGAGGCGGCCGCGGCGTGACCTTGTTGCGTCTGGCGGCTTCGACCCGGCGCGCGGCGATCAACGCATTATCGCCTACGAGCTTCCGATAGGTCGGTGAGCGGTTTCCGACTTAGGCAGCTAGGCCGCCATTTTCATCCTGTCAGATAACCACGAGATCCGCAGCGATCATCGCCAAATCCATCTTCAGAGACCGGCGGCGGGTCCGCGGCGTCTCGTCCTCAGAAAGGCTTTTCGGCCTTGTCGGTGCGATAGAGGCTTACGGCGACCTCTCGAGGTTTCCCGCGCGGCCCGTTCGCGACCTTGCGCCAGGCGTTCAACGTGGTCTGGTCGCGCCAGCATTCGAAGAGATTGACGCGCTCCGGATCGACCGCATCCGCGCTTATGGAGAAGTCGAGACAGCCCTCGTACGCCCTCGCGCGTTCGACCATCCCCCTGAAGGCTTCCACAGCGCCGTCCCGCTTCTCAGCGTTGGTGCGGGTGTAGCCGGCTATGATTATCATGGGTCTGCTCCTTCGGGCTGGCGCCCTATTCCGGCGGCACGGCGCCGTACATGGTCTGGGATAGCGACCTGCGAGATCGTCGGTTCGCGATCGGAACGTCAGCCGCCCTTCACGTACCCCAGACCCTCGACGATCTTTCCGTCCCGGACGCGCATGATGTTGACGCCTCGAATCCGGTCCGCTTCGCGCTCGCTCCAGCGAAGCTGCCAGCGGATGATCCCGCGGTCGCCCATCACGCAGATTTCCTCAGCTTTGAAGACAAGGTTGGCGGACGACGCCACTCCCTTCCAGAAAGTGAGGCAAGCCTCACGCCCCTCGTAGCGTGCTCCATCCGGCGCCGGCGCCGTATTTTCGAGAATACAGCCCTCGCCGATGAGATCATCGAGGTCTTCGGGGCGATGCTTCTCAAATGCGTTGTGGAAGCGTTCCACGATGTCGCGGGTAACTTTGCTGCCACCGGTCATTTTCTCACCTCGTTGGACGATAGAGCCGCTGTCAATCCCGTGCGTGTGGCCGATGATGAGCTAGGCTCCGGTTGAACAAAAAACGACGATGCTTGCGACTCTCACTTGTTTTGTCATCCTTGCCCCGGATGACGTAGGGCGACAGGCGGCATACAACGGTCACTTGGGCAAGGGCGCCGACTGACCGGGTATTTTGGCGTAAGCCAGGGCTTCGACGATCCGACCGTCGCGGACACGGATCAGGCTGACCCCGCGGACTGAGCCATCGTCGCCGAAATGGAAGCGCCAGCGGATGTTGGCGCGGTCGCCCATCACAAAAATGTCTTCCACCTCAAAGAGGTTAACGCGGTCGGCCGCCATCGCCTGCCAGAACGTCAGATTCACATCGTAGCCTTCGTAGCGCGTGCCGTTCGGTGCCGGCTGGATCGACTCCATGACGCAATCCGGTGCGACCAGGTCCTCGAAGATCGCAGGATTGTGTTCCTCAAGCGCCTGATTGAACCGGCGGATGACTTCGGCTGTGTCTCTCGCTTGCATGACACTCTCCCATACAGATAGGTCTGTCTAGCAGTTGAAACATACAGACCTGTCTGTTATAGTCAAGCGATGAAAATAAAAATTTCTCATAGCCAGCCTGAAGCAGGTTCCCCGCGTCGTCGTCTGCTGGACACCGCGACACAGCTTTTCTACGAAGGCGGCATCCATGCTGTCGGTATCGACCGCATCATCGCGGAAGCCGGCGTGGCCAAAGCGACCTTCTACAACCATTTTCCCTCGAAGGATGACCTCGTCGTCGCCTATCTCGAAGAGATAGACCGACTCGGCCGGGCGGCAGTGGCCGCGCTTCCAAAGCAGCCTCCTCGGAAAATGATCTCGGCTATCATGGGGCGTATCAGCGAGGCTGTGACCGCCGGAGGCTGGCGGGGGTGTCCGTTCCTCAACGCGGCGGCCGAATACCCCGATCCGGCCAGCCCCGTGCGGCGGGCGATCAATGCTCGCCGCGTTTGGTATCACGACAGCCTCCAGAACCTTCTCGAAAAGGACGGCGATCCAGCTCCTTCCGTCACCGCTGCCCTCCTCGTCGCGCTTTCCGACGGCCTGCTGGAAAGTGCCTATCTCGATGATGCCGACAGCGTCCCCGCCCTTGTCCGCGAGTCGGTGACGAGACTGCTGGACCGCCGATGAGCGCCGCTCGCCCCCCAAGCAGCGCCGGTCTGCGTCAATTCCTGGATCTCCAGCAGCAGCGCGATTGGATAGAGGGCAAGACAATCCTGCGCGACGCCGACGAGCGCTCGGAATCCCTGGAACTGCGATTCAAATATGTCGCCCGGTTTGAGAAGCTGCAGCGCCGGCAGCAGGCGCCAGAGGTTCTGGAGGTTCTCCGGCGCTACTGTCGCGACTGCATCCCGATCCCCCGCCGGACCGAGCGGCACTACTGGTCGGTTTCCTGTCTGCCGTCGACTCCGGGCAAGGCGCTCGTTCGCATCAATGCGAGTTGGATGGAGCTTTTCTCGCTCTATGCGGACGGCGAGGGCATCCGCGCGCTTTTCGTGGTGCATCTTTCTGATTTCACCACCAACCACTCACTCAATCACGGGCAAGTAGACGAAGCCTTCCTTGAGCGCTGTGTCGTGACGCCGGAAGATGTCAGCTATTTCTTCCCCCGAGGCGAGGACATTTTCGGCGTCAATGTCCGCCGCTTCTCCTCGATCGGCAAATTCCTCGCAGCGAGCCGAGCGTTGCGGGCCATTCGGGCGTTCAACTTGACGCACATGAACAGAGGCAGGAACGCCTATCAGGCGAGCCACTGCTACAGCCTGGCGGATCACATGCTGAGGAACGCTGAATAGCGGCCCAGGCCAAAACGGGGAGCGAAGCCGCGCTTCTTTCAAAAAGAGGGTCTGAAAGGGATGTAGCTGCAGGTGCGAGCATCATTCGCGTCAAATCATGATCGCGGTCAGCAGGCGCGTGCCATACCACTTGGTCTACGTGCGTCGTTCACTCGAAACCTGCTTCGGTTTTGTCTGACACCCGCGGCATTTTCCTGATGCGCAGCAACCTTCCCGGTTCAAGAAAGCATTTCGACGCGTAGCAGATGTTCTCCGCGCACCAGAAGCGGGCCGGCCCCTGGTCCAGCCGCCCGAGCCGGATCAGACCGCGCGACCAGCGATAGGGACCATGAAACATCGCCAGATTGCCCCAAGGGGCGTAGTAGCAGAGATCGCCGACGCCTCATTGCCGAGCCGGCCGCTGCCTTCCCTCGGTGAGCTTGCGCGGCAGATAGGCAACATCGTGGAACGGCACATCGCTTCTGGCCTGCTAGTGCGGGTTCTCGATTGGTCGCCCTTCTTCGACGGCTATTTCCTTTGCTATCCAAGCCGCCGTCAAAATCTTCCCGCGTTCAAGGTCATCATCGATGCGCTACGACATCGGAGTTGAAGCGGGAGGATCTAAACCCGCGCGATTAGCTCACGCCCCATTTGGGAGGGCTCTAGAGGGCGATAGAGTAGACATAGTTCTCATAATCACCCGGCACGGCGCGCCAAATACCGCCGATTGCCTTCCACAGTACGCTATGGCCACTGAGACCATGCCTGTGCAAAGAGCGGGAGATAGCATGTGTGTGAAAATGCGTAGAATTGGCGGTGTTTGACGGTGAAAAAGTTCGAATCGCTTACGGTCGCTTGATCGATTTTTTGCCTATGAAGACGTCGCATAGTCTTGAGCGACCGCTTCGCGCCCAATTTTCGGTCGTTCGGCGGCGGCCTTGTTTTGCCCTGGGAGCGGACATCACCAGTGGGGACACTAAGAGCCGGTAGAGGAACGTCGCGGTTCCGCAAAGTCGCCGCCGACATCCGACGCCTCACTCGACCTAGATTTTGTCGCGATCAGGATCTGTCACACCGTCGCTGGCCGGATGAGCGGCGACGGATGTCGTTGGCGAAGGTCCGCCCAAATTTCTCCGCCCACAGTCGGACGGTCTGATGGGAGATAATGACCCCACGGGCAGCCAGCAAGTCCTCGACCATCCGCAGGCTGAGAGGGAAACGGAAAAAAGCCACACGGCTTGGGCAATGATTTCAGCGGAAAGCGATGGCGGTGATATAGCGGATCACGGTCTGTCACGGCCCGTCATCTCACATCGAATTCCACGTTCCGTTAAGTTGACGATGCCCCAGGGAGCCGCGATACGCAGGCTCGCTATTGTTCACAGTGGTCAGGTCGTTGTCCTAGAAATTGCCGCCGATACGAATACCGAATGTGTGGTCCTGCGCGTTGCCGTCGAAGCCGAAAGCTGTGCGATAGTCGAAGCTGAGCGTCATGTCGTTGCCGAGTTTGACGTCAACGCCAAGCCCGGCCGTCATGTAATCGCGCATGTAGCGGTCGAGATCGAGCGTGTAGGGCATGGTGCCGAGATCGGAATACCCCATGTTAGCCTGGCTAGATCCGGCGAAGTCGTAGGTGTATTCCAGCCGTCCGCGAGTGTTGATCACACCCCAGCCCATCGGAATTGCGTGTTCGGCGCGCATGCCAACCACGCCCGCCAGCAATTCGAACGACTGACCGCTAAAGGCTAGGCTATGCGGTCCCGCCCCGATCTCGGCAAAGCCATCCAGCCGGGTGTGAGCGGCCTCGATTCGCCCGTAGGGGGAGAACAGCAGGCCTTCGTGTCTGTGCTCATAGCCGGCCGATAGCGATCCGAAGAATTGTGTGCCATCCCGGCTGCCGGTGGCGGAGTCGCCGGCCAATATGACATAGCGGGTGCTGTGGAAGTCGAGACGGCTCACTCCCAGCAGACCGTCGAGATAGAACGGTGTGGGATGATAGCTGCCATAGAGCGCAATGCTGAGAGCATGTCCGGTGCTTATTGTGCCGCTTGAACCGATGTCGGTCCTGTCACGACCGTAGCCGAAACCGAAGCCGGCGACGAAGTCCGGTGCAAAACGATGATCGATGCCACCGCTGACTCCGGCGAGGGTGTACCCGAGATCGATGTTGCCGCGATCACTAGTCCCGAAATTGACGAAGCCACCAGTCCAGAAGGCCGTATCGCCAAAGAGGCCATTTAGCGACTGTGCTGCATCGCCGACCTCCGCGGCTGGTTCTTTGTGAGGCGGTCCCATGGCGCGACCGGCCGGATCGTTGCCCGGTCTTTCCCCCTCAGGTCTCATAGGTTTGGTCCGGTCGGCCTTTTGCGTGACGCCCATACGAATACTCAGCGATTGCGCATGTCGACTCTGGTCGCTGTGGAGTCGCTCCAGACGATCGTTGAAATTGCTGATCTGAGTGGTGGCAAAACGCTGAGCAGCCTGTGCCTGCGCGTTGATGAGGCCGATCACTTCCGTATCCTGCGATGGATCGGGGCGATAGATGCCGCCGAGCGTCAGGCTGTAGGTCGCCGTGCCGTTCAGTCCGTTCTGGTCGCGCACTTTGACGATGATGGTGTAGTTCCCAGGCGTGGTCGGCAAGCCGTGGATCGTGCCTCTGTGCGGGTCGATGCCCATCCCTTCCGGCAGTCCGGTTGCAGAGAAACTGTAGGGTGCGGTGCCCCCCGTTACTAAAACAGCCCGGGTATATTCGACGCCGGCGGTCCCTTCTGTAATTGAACCTGACGCCGGCGAGAAGGTAAGGTTGGCAGGTGCGACGTACGTAAAGGCGGCAGCCAAAGTGGCCGTACCGCCCGGAGCTGTCACTGAAACATCGGCCGAACCCGCGGCATTGGCCGGTGCGATAGCGGTGATCTGTGTATTGCTGACAACCGCGATGCTTGTTGCTGCCACGCTGCCGAGCATCACGCCAGTTGTGCCGGTCAGATGGTTGCCGGTGATGGTGAGTGCGGTTCCGCCCATCGTGGAACCGGTTGCAGGAGAAATCCCCGCCAGGATCGGCGGAGCAGGAGCTACAACAATCGTGTAGCTGGCCGAAGCCGAGCCTGAGGTTCCAGCGGTTGCAGTGACGTTGACGGTGAAGGCACCATCCGCAGTTGGCGTTCCCGTGATCGCACCGGAAGCTCCGTCGATGACGAGGCCGGATGGCAGACCAGTAGCACTGTACGTAATGGTGCTGACACCACCAGACGCAGAAATCGAATCATCGTTGTAGGTAGTGCCGACCACGCCCGCGCTCAAGGCAGAGCCATCAGCCGGCGTAAGGGAAACTGACAGCGAGGCTGGCGCTACGACGATGGTATAGCTCGCGGTGGCCGTACCGGTGGTTGCCCCGGTTGCGGTAACAGCAACGGTGAAGGTGCCATCGGCCGTCGGCGTTCCCGTTATCGCGCCGGTTGCGGGACCAACGGACAGACCGGCTGGCAAGCCGGTGGCGATGAAGGTGATGGTGCCGAGACCGCCCGTCGCGGAAATCGAATCATCGTTGTAGATGGCACCGACCACACCCGCGGTCAATGTAGAGCCGTCGACCGGTGTCAGGGATATGGGGAGTGGGGCCGTCGCAACGACGATAGTATAACTCGCGGTGGCCGTGCCGGAGGTGGCTCCGGTCGCGGTGACCGCAACGATGACCGTTCCATCGGCCGTCGGCGTTCCCGTGATCGCACCGGTCGCAGGATCAATGGATAGGCCGACTGGCAAGCCGGCGGCACCATACGTGATGGTGCCGACGCCCCCTGTCGCGGAAATCGAACCATCGTTGTACGCAGCACCGACCAGGCCGCTCGACAGGGTCGAACCGTCCGGCGGCGTAAGGATCATTGCGGGAGACACATTCCAAGGTGTTCCGCGGATAAAAGCCGGATTGCTATTTCCTGCGATGTTGTTGACGGCATTTGCCAGGACATCAAGGCGAATGGTGCCTGATCCGGCTATATCGTCGACTCGAACGGTATAATGAATGTTGTCCGAGGTCTGTATCAACGCCGGCCTGCCGATAGCGGTGCCGGTTGATGTCAGCACCAGGTCGGATCCGGTAAAATCCGTGACGGCCTCGGAGAACGTGACTTCGAACGTCACGCTTTCGGCATCGGGCGCGGGGGTTCCGACCACCCTGGACGAAACAACCTCAGGGTTTACGGCGTATACGAGAACGCCGCTGGTCGTGCCTACATTGTTGAGCGTGAGATCCGCGTCGGTCCCTTGAACGTCCTGAATGGTGCCGCCGTTCGCCACGATTGCCGTTCCAACCCTGATGCCGCCGAGGGCCGCATCCCCCGGCTGAACCGTGTATCTGAAGACAGAAGCACTGCTTCCGCTTCCTGACAGATAGCTCGCATGGCGCGTAGTGGTGCCGATCGTCAAAGGAATATAGGGCGTCCCTCCGCCCGTATTAAACTCGATATTTCCACCCCAATGGACGGTGAGAACCAGGCTGTCTCCGGCACCGTAATAGCCATCGGCTGGGCCGGTTACGGATGTAACCGCAGGTGACGGAGCTGCTGCCTCGATTGTAAGCGTATAGGCTATCTCTTTCGAATGGGCACGCGCGTTAGCCGCCTGAACGGTGAAGGTGAAGCTACCCGTCTCCGTGGGCGTCCCCGACAGTTCGCCGGTATCGGTCAGCGTCAGACCTGCGGGCAGCGTGCCGCCGGTCTGCGTATAGACAAAATCCAGATGACCGCCCTTTGCGGCGATCGTCTGGCTGAAGGTGGCGCCGACTATTGCCTTGACCAACGCCGCAGGCGAGATGGTAATTTCCTCAAAGCTGAAAGAAATCGAGCAGTCCACCGTGATCGGATTGGTGTACCATGCAGCGCCCACAGCATGAATACCGCATCCGCTGGGCTCACGATATGTCGCACCCGCATCCGGTGAGACGTTCCAGAACGCTATTATCCGCTCTTCGGAAACTTCCGCAGGACTACTGATCGTCGTCTGCGGATCGTCATTGAAGGTGACATTGGTAACACGGCCCGGGCCGTTGGATGACCAGGAAACCGTGTGGTCCTGGGCGGGCGCCGCAATCACCGGGACTGTCTGTGTAGCCTGATGCGAGTCGTTAAAGTTGGCGTCTCCCATATGTTGGGCACTCACCACGCAATCACCAGCATTTAGAAAAGCGACAACACCATTGGAAACAGTGCATATGTCACCGCCTTCTACCTTGACCTCGACCGGCACGCTCTGGCTTACGCGTATCGTGTGAGCGGTCACTTCATACGTCTGACCGACAATTGCCTGCCTAGGTGGAACTGTGTCGAAATAGATGCTTTGGTCTGCCTTGGCTATATCGATGACAACGCCACTGCTGACGCTAGGTTCATGGCTTTCGTCGCCTGAATAGATAGCCGTGATGGTATGCTGGCCAGCGCCTAGTTCATTGGTTGTTATCGTGAGGTTGGCCCCATTGCTGGTATCGAACGAAACTGGATCGCCAATCCTTGTGTTTCCGTCCATGAAGGTAATTTCGCCATTCGGCTTGGCGCTCGTCCCTATGACGATCGCCTTGATCTGGACCGACTGGCCGTAGACTCTGCCTTGCGGCAGTTCGTCTACCAACACGATCGAAATTGCCTTTGTGATCGTCAACGTCGCCGGTCTTGAATAGGCGCTCTCACCGTCCTTGCTGACAACAACGCGATAGAGTGTGCCGGTTTCGCTGACCCGAACGGGCTTGAAGGTGTATGTACTCTCGGTGGCAACCGGAATTGTCGAGAAATCAAATCCGTTGGTACTGACCTGCCATTGAAAAGTCGCTTCGCTAGCACTGGTTGTGACGGAAAACGAGACGAATTGCCCAGCCCCCGCCGTCACGTCCTGGGGATGCTGTGTAATAAAAGGAGGTGCGGCTTGCGTCGGCGAGCTACATAATTGCACGAGCGCCACCAGCAGAAATGCTGACCAGCCGCGTCTCAGATTCTTCCACGCCGGTGACAAATCCCAGTGTGTAGCATGGAGGCGCCGATTTCTAGAGAAAAAGGTCTCAGTCGGGATCATACGAAGGAGCTCAGTCGGAAATAAGAAGGCGCGCAGCCTTCATTGATGCAGTTGAGTGGCCTCCCGCGGATGGAACCGGCGCCACCCATGATCGTCACCACGGCAGGCGACTACCGCCGGCTCCGAGACGGACCGGCGATCATCAGTGTCCGGCAAGACCCGTCGGCCACAAAAGCCTGATGATGCTCGGACGCCAACGAGGGAGGGGTTTTCCAACCTCGGTGGATTTCGTCATCTCCGTCCGGCCACTAGAATTTTACACCCAGGCCGATCTTGATGGTCTGCTGGTCGACATCGACGTTGATGCCCTGCAGGTTCTTATCCCCGTGGTCGCTGTACCTGTATTCGAGGCGGCCGAACATGTTGCTGTTGAGGGCGTAATCCAAACCGGCGCCGACCGTGTAGCCGTTGAATGTTGCTGCGTCTTTGCCCAATCCCGGCACGTCGACATAACCACGCGTCGCCGCCCAACCGGCTGTGGCATAGATGAGCGCGCGATCGAAGGTATAGCCAACGCGTCCGCGCACCGAGCCCACCCAATCGGTACCAAAATCTGCGCCGAAGATTTTCTCTTCGTTCCAATTGTATTCGAGATCGCCTTCAACGCCGACGATGAGCCTGTTGTCGAATTGGTAATTGTAGCCGGCGAAACCACCCAAGAGGCCACCATTGGTATCCTCTGATCCCGCGATGCCGAAACCGGAGAATTCACCTTTGGCCCAACCGCCGCCGCCCTGAATGCCGAGATATGCTCCCGACCACACAAAAGTCGATGCATCGACGGCAACGGACGGTGCTGAATTTTCGGGAGTGAGATCGGCCGCCATCGCCCTAGATGCGGTGAGCAAAACAAGTGTGGATAGAAGGCATGTTCTCATGTGGTCGGCTCCGATTCCGTGCGAAATTATCGTTGAATTGTTGATCCGCCGGCCTCGCAGCCAGCCATCGTGTGATTTAAGTCCCTTGAAGAGACGTCCTGTGGTGATGGAGCGCGTGAAAGCCTTCCAGCGGGCGCCAACGGGCCCAGACAATCACCACTTCGGAGCTGATAGTAAGTATGAATGAGAGCGACCGGGTGAATCTATCCGAGCGCGCAAACGGCACCCTTGAAAATAATCACACTACGCAAAGTCAGCTCGCTGCTCGCGAGCACATATAGCAACTATCAACGACCCCATTGGGAAGCTCGGTCGAACCAATTTTGCGATTCGCTCGTCCCGGCCATCCGATGTCTTTGCGCTACGGCCCGCGTTTCGCGCGGCGTGATGCAGTAAAGGCGCTGAAAAGCGCGCGTGAAGTTATGAGGGTAGGTAAAGCCGTGTTCGAGGCCGATTTCTCCGATGGATTTGTGTGCCTGAGCCGGATCGCGAAGTGCACTGCGCGCCATATTCAGGCGCCGCTCCTGAATATAGGAAGCAACACCGCCATCGTTCGAAAAGAGATAGGCGAGCTTGCGCAATGATATTGTGAAGTTTGCTGCAATCCGAAAGGGAGACAAATCCGGTTCCAGTGCATGACCATCGATATAGCGTCGGATGCTTGCAAGTTGTGCCCCAGCTATTCCTTGTATAGAATCCTCTCTCGGGACACCATTGAGAGCGGCGGCGATAAGTTCGAGCGTCGGCGCCACCAGCGTCGCGGCCTGTTTCTCGTCGAGTTGCGGCAATATCCGGAAAAGGCTGTCGATGTGGTTGCGGAGCAAGCCGACCATCGGCTCGTGAGCCGCGAGGACGCGCATATTGTGCTCATCGGGGTTGATCAACAATCGCGCAAGGAGTGGGCGGGGGACGAAGAGAGTAAGATTGCAGAAATTGCTAGCTGACCCCGCATGGGCCTGCGCCGCGTCATGAACGATCACGTCCCCCGGCCCGGCGTAGTTTTCTTCTCGTCCGTCATGGCGTCGCCAACGACCATCGATAAAAAACTGTATTTCGAAGTGGTCGTAACCATCCGCGCCAATGCGATAGTTGGAACGACTAAGTCTCTGGGCCACGCTGGCGCAGTGTGTAAGTAACACTTCTCCGAAGCGAAATGTACAATGTGTGGTGTGAAATTCATTTGTCTGAAAAATGTTGAAATCGTAGAGAGAACCGGCCGATTCTTCCCAGAATTCAAGAGCTTTCTTTAGAGAGATCGCGCGCGTATCGGTTTTGAACAAAAGGGTGGGGTAGTCGTCCTTCATCATGTCGCCCCTTCCTCGTCTCGTGTGCAGTAAATCTCTACCACAAGCTGGAGACAGGCCAAGCAGGCGGTTCGTTATTGAGGTCATCTCAAATGAAATAGCTTCGAATCCCGCCGCGACCGCCAGCCCCGGCGCTTCCACATCATAGCACGATATCCTGCGAGACGGCTACGCGAACGCCGCCGATTCCCGCGCGGCACGGTGAGAATCAGCTTCCAACTCATACCCATGCTGGATGGGGTGACGTACTGGCACCACGCGGTGTAGAGGGCCCTGACAGACCGGCGAGGCCGCGCCGATGACGAACGCGACGCTCAGTATTTTCCTGACTTTTATCGCTATTTTCGTGATCGATCGAACCGTGGGATTACGGTCGCTACGCTTTTGAAGATTGGACGACCGGGGCAAACGCAATGGATCCCGTTCGGCTCTGAGCGCTTGCTCGGACTTGGTCTCGCGATCGCCGCCGATAGCGTGATCGAACCGCAGGATTCGACTGGCGAAGGCTGGGCTCCTTGGCCGATCCGGGTCGGCATTGCTGCGCCCAAACATCAATGGCGACAACGAAGGCCTGAGCAGCGTCCGCTCAAACACATATTCGATAGCCGGCTGGTTTTCGATAATCGGTCGACCCCGTGCCACCCCAACAGTGATTCCATAATTAGCTAATCTGTTGCAGCCACAAAATTCGGTGCAGCGACGGTTCGCAACAGTTTTCAAAAAATGGAGCTAACACTGTTGATAGCCCTGCGTTTGTGCCAGGAATATTGGCGTGACGGCTGCCCACCGGTTGGCCGAAGGTAGGCTAAAGTCAGGCCGCAGCCGCAAACGTATTACGTTTGCCCTCCCATGGCGCATCTTTCCCAAGACACTGTGCATCTCGATGTCATCGACCGCTGGGGCAATATGGTATCCGCCACGCCATCTGGAGGCTGGCTGCAATCTACGCCTGTGATCCCCGGACTGGGCTTCGCACTCAATTCGCAAGCCCAGATGTTCTGGCTGAAGCCAGGACTCCCCATCTCGCTGGAGTCGGGGAAGCGACCGCTCAAGCGCACAATCAGCATTGGATGCCAGAGACAAGAGCGGCAGCGGCTGAAATGGCGTCCTGCTGCCATGGCCGCAGGTCCTGCCCGCGATAACTCTGGAAGACCGGCAGGAAGGGATCGTCGATATGGGTCTTGATGCCGGAGAGCTGTTCCATGACGGCGAGGCCGCAATAGGGCACGTAGGCTGCGGAATAACCGCCTTCGTGTGACATCACGAGACGGCCGCCGCACAGCTCGTCGGCCGTTTCCATCAGCATGCGTGTCATCTCGCGATAGGTATCGCTGTGAAGCATCATGCGGCCGAGCGGATCGGCGCCCGACCCGTCGAAACCGGAGGGCACTACGATGAGGTCCGGTTTGTAGGCTTTCAGCGCCGGCAACACGACCTGTTCAAACGCTGCAATATAGGCGCCATGGCCGCAGCCGGCCGGCAGCGGGATGTTGAGATTGTAACCGTAGCCGGCATCGGCACCCCGTTCCTCGCGATCGCCGCTGTCGTGCGGATAGAGCCGCTCTTGGTGCAGCGAGATGGTCAGAACACCGGGGTCCGTCCAGAAGGCGGCCTGCGTGCCGTTGCCGTGGTGCACGTCCCAGTCGACTGTCGCGACACGCTCGAAGCCATGCTTCTTGCGATTCTTCAGGATCGCCACCGGGACGTTGCCGAAGAGGCAGAAGCCCATGCCCTTGTCGCTTTCGGCATGATGGCCCGGCGGGCGCACGAGTGCATAGCCGTTGTCGATCTCGCCGGAGAGAACCTCGTCCATCAGCGCTGAGGTACCGCCGGCGGCAAGGCAGGCGATCTCGTAGCTTCCGCGGCCGAAGGGCGTGAGGTAGCTCGCATCGCCGCCGCGATCATCGCTCAGCGCGTTGATACGGCGGATGTAGTCGCGCGTGTGGAAGAGGGCGAGATCGTCCTCGCTCACGGGCGTCGACTTGACGCTGACGAGCTGCTCGGTGAGGCCGGAGACCTCCATGAGATTGCGGAAGCGCCGTTTCGTCTCAGCGTTTTCCGCATGTTCTCCGGGCTCGACGGTAAGCCCCGCCGGAAAGAACTGCGCGGCAGCACCCGTGTCATGCCAGAGATAGAGTTCGTGGAAGTTCCAGCCCGTCTTCATTGTCTGCTCCATTTCAATTGCCGTTTCGCCTCAACCGGCGAGGATCATCCGGGCGGCGCGCTCGGCGACCATGATGGTCGGTGCGTTCAGGTTGCCGGAAACCATTTTCGGGATGACGGATGCGTCTGCGACGCGGATGCCTTCGAGACCGCGGACCTTCAGCGTCGCGGGATCGGTGACGGCCATAGCGTCCGTGCCCATGCGGCAGCTCGACGACGGGTGGTAGAGCGTCGTCATATGGCTGCGGACATAGTTGGCTATCTCGTCGTCCGTCCTGCACTCCGCACTGGGGCTTACTTCGTAGTCGACGAGCTCCCGGATCGGCGACTGGCCCATGATGCGGCGGTTGATCTTGATGCCTTCCACCATGGTCGCAAGGTCGAGGCCTTCCGGATCGCTGACGAAATATTTAGGGTCGATCGACGGATATTCGATCGGGTTCGCCGAGCGCAATTTGATTTCGCCGCGGCTGTTTGGCCGCTGGAGAGTGGAATGCGTCGTGATGCCCGACTGGCCACCGAGAAAGCGGGCATAGTCGCGGTGCGGGCTGATCGCTCCGTAGAGCTGCAAATCGGGCTCGACGCCGAGCCGGCTGCACACATGACCGCCGGACGCGACCCAGGGCGAGGTGCGTATCCCGGTGCGCCGGTCGCGCCATTCCTCGAGGCTGTCGGCGATAATCTCGTCCGTCCAGGCGCCGATGCCGAGCGCTTCCTTGGTGTAGAAGGTGATCGGGATATTTAGGTGGTCCTGCAAATCCTTGCCGACGCCCGGAAGGTCATGAACGGGATTGATGCCGACGGCTTTCAGTTCGTCGGCGGGACCGATGCCCGATAGCATGAGGAGCTGGCACGACCCGATGGCCCCGGAGGAGAGAACGACCTCACTGTCCGCATCGGCCGTTTCCGGCACGCCATCGATGAGATACTTGACGCCCTTTACGCGGCCGTTCTCGATGATGAGCCCGGTGACGAGTACACCGGCCTTCATCGTCAGGTTGGGGCGTTCCAGCGCTGGACGCAAATAGGCTTTCCCGGTGCCCCAGCGTTCTCCGTTCTTGATGGTGAACTGAAAGAGGCCGACGCCTTCCTGCGTTACGCCGTTGTAGTCGGCATTGTAGGGATAGCCTGCAGCTTCCGCCGCCTCGATCCACATCCGCTCGTATCTGTCGACATAGGGCACGTTGCCGATGTGCAGGGGACCGTCATTGCCGTGGTAGGGACTGTCTTTGATGTCGGCATTGGCTTCGGACTGGAGGAAGACCGGGAAGACGTCCTTCCAGCCCCAGCCAGCGCACCCCATCGCTTCCCATGCGTCATAGTCGGAGGCCAGGCCGCGAATATAGATCATCGCGTTGAGGGCGCCCGAGCCGCCGATCATCTTGCCGCGCGGCCAGAAGATGCGGCGTCCGCGGCAGCCTGCCTGCGGCTCCGTGTAATAGCCCCAGTCCGATCCCGTGTTGAACATGGTCACCCAGTCGGACGGAATGTCGGAGGCCATGGGTGCCGCCCGTCCCGCCTCGAGCACGAGGACCTTGCGGTCAGGGTCGGCACTCAGCCGGTTTGCGAGCACGCAGCCGGCCGAGCCGGCGCCGATGATGATCGTGTCGAACATGATACTCCTCACTCCCCGGCCGCGGCCTGATTTTCCTGAAGTTTGGTCCCGGGGCCCGCAATATTGCGATGACGCAGCCAACGCGCGAGATCGCCGGCCCGGCCGACAAGGCCCTTCGGCATGAGCAGAATCGACAACGCTATGATGAGACCGAGGCCGAGCGTGCGGAACTCGCCCACTTCCCGCATCAACTCGTCCGCGCCGACCAGCACGATGGTGCCGACGAGCGGTCCCCAGAACGTACCCACGCCGCCGACGACCGTGATCGCTATGATGAACATCAGCTGCGACATCGACAGGATGCCCGGGCCGATGGCCTGGAAATGCGCGGCGTAGAAGCCCCCGGCAAGGCCGGTGAAGAAGGCCGAGATGCCGAACACCAGAAGCTGCGCCTGGAAGCGATTGACGCCCCGCGCCACCGCATAGCCCGGATTGTCCTTCAATGCCTTGAAGGCGAGCCCGATCGGGCTTTTGACAATGATGTAGGTGACGATCATCGTAACAGTGAAGAGGGTGGCGATGATCGCGTAGTTGCCGACCAGCCATTGGCCTTTCAAAAGCGCCCTCGTGCCGAGATCACCGAAGCGGGCGAAGCCGACGGCGCCGCCGGTGAACTGCCGGCATATCGAACCCACCATGGTGAAGCATTCGGTATCGGTGACGATCAGCAGATACATGGTCTGCGCGATCGCAAGGGTGAGCAGCGCGACGTAGACGCCGGTAAGACGAAGGCAGGCAAGCCCGACGACCAGAGAGAAGACGACGGTGGCAAGCGCGCCGGGCAGCAGTGCCGCCCAGACATTCCAGCCGAAGTAGAAGCAGATCATCGCGGTGACGTAGCCGCCAAAAGCGAACATCGCCATCTGGGCCAGCGAGAAGATGCCGGCAAAGCCGAACAGCAGGTTCCACTGCGAGGCGATGGTGGCATAGAACAGCGCCAGCACGATCTGGCCGAGCACGTAGCGGCTGTCGACCATGAAGGGCAGCGCCACGGCGGCTGTGATGAGCAGCAGGCTGACGAGGAGGTCGAGGCGGGCTGAGCCGGAAATGCCTTTGGATCTTGAAATCTGGGTCATGGCTGCCTCACATGCGACTGATCTGGACCCGGCCGAAGAAGCCGGCGGGTCGCCAGATCAGAACGGCGATCACGACGAAGAGCAGCGTCGGGAAACCCCAGCGCGCGCCTGCGACGTACTGGACGAAGGCTTCGAGCAGCGCGAGGCCGAAGGCGGCTGCGACCGCACCCGGCAGGTTGCCGAGGCCGGCGACCACGCACATGATGAAGGCTTTCAGCATGGGGTCGTTGCCGAGCGGTGGTGATAGCTGCGTCATGGAACTCACCATCACGCCGCAGACGCCGGCAATGGCGCCCGACAGCACTAGCACCTGGAAATAGACGCGGTTGACGGCGACGCCCATCAGCTGCGCGGCGTCGCGGTTCTGCGCCGTCGCGCGGATGGCGCGGCCCATGCGCGTTCGGCCCAGCAGCAGCGCAATGACCGCCATCAGCACTATGACGACGAAGACGATCAGCATGTTCTGGTAGGGCAGGCTGACCGGCCCGAGGACGAGCGATCCCGTTGCCGAGATCGGCTGCTTCAGCGGCTGGCCGCCGTAGGTGAGCAGGATGGTGTTTTCGAGTGCGATGCCGATGCCGACAGTGGCGATCATGACGTTGGATTCGAACGTCGCCTTGTCGTTCTTCAACAGGTTGCGCACGATCAGGATGTAGAGCAACCCGCCGGCAATGGCGCCGACGACGATGGCGCCCGTGAAGCCGACGAAGACCGGCAGGCCGAGCGCGGTGGAGAACGTATAGGCCGAATAACCTCCGAGCGTCAGCATGGCGGCATGCGCCATGTTCAACATGCCCATCGAGCCCCAGACAAGGGACAGACCGACGGTCGCGAGCGCGTAGAGCGCACCCGTCGTGAAGCCGGCAATGAGGATGGCGATGAGGGTGTCGAGCATGATCGTCAGCCTCCGAGATAGGTTGTCAGGAGCTCGTCACGGGCGAGAAGTTCGGCGGGTGGGCCGGACCACACGATCGCGCCGTCGTCGAGCAGGTGGAGGTGGTTCGCAAGATCGGCGACGCGGGCCGGGTTTTCCTCCACGAGAAGGATGGTGCGCCCACTCTTCGAGAGTTCCGCGATGACGCCGTAGATCTGCTCGATGATGAGGGGTGCTAAGCCAAGCGAAGGTTCGTCGATCAGGAGGATTTGCCCGCCCATCATAAGGCCGCGCCCGATGCCGACCATGCGGCGCTCGCCGCCGGAAAGCGACGAGGCGATCTGGTTGCGCCGGTCGGAAAGCTTTGGCAGGAGCGCGTAGACTTCGTCGAGCCGGCGATCGATCTCCGCCTTCGACGGCGCAAGGTAAGCGCCCATCAGCAGGTTTTCCAGAACGCTCATCTCCGGGAATAGCATGTCGCCCTGTGGCACATGGGCAATTCCGAGCGCGGCGATCGCGTGCGGCTTGGCGAGCGTCGGCCCGCCATTGATGCTGATCGCGCCGGACGTCAGCGGCACGAGGCCGGAAATCGTCTTGAGCAGCGTCGACTTGCCATGGCCGTTGGGGCCGACCACGGTAATGAAATCACCGGCCGCGACGTCGAACGAGATGCCCTTGAGGACTTTCAGCTCACTGTAGCCGGAGACCACGTTGGCGAGCCTGAGAAGGGGCGGTTTGGCAGCATTGCTCATGCCTGCACCTCGCCTTCCGAGAAAAACGTCTTGAGACGTTTGCGCGTGCCCTCGCCGAGATAGGTCTCGACGACGACCGGGTCTTCCGCAACCTCGTTCGGAGGCCCTTCGAAGATCTTCTTGCCGTGATGCATGATGAGGACTCGGCTGGAGAGTGCCAGCAGGAAACGCATGACGTGTTCGATGAGCACGACGGTGAGGCCGCCCGCCTTCAGCCGTTCCACGAGCCCGATGATATGGTCGATTTCGGTCGTGTTGAGCCCGCCGACCGGCTCGTCTAGGAAGAGCAGCTTTGGCTTGGTGGCGATCGCACCTGCAATCATCAGGAGCTTGCGGTCGAGCACCGGCAGCTGCGCCACGGGCGCATCCGCCTTGTCGGCAAGGCCGACGAAGGCGAGCGCTTCGTCCGTCTGCTCGCGCACGTCCTTGCCGAGTTTGAGGCCGGGAATTGTGCGGCGGCTGCGGCCGAAATAGGCGGCGATGTCGATGTTCTCGCGCACCGTCAGGCTTTCGAAGGCGGCGTTCAGCTGAAATGTGCGGGCGATGCCGTACTGGCATACCCTGTCCGCCCCGAGCCCGGAAATATCGTGGCCATCGAAGACGATCCGGCCTTCCGTAGCCGGCGTCACGCCCGTCACCACGTCGAAGAAGGTCGTCTTGCCTGCGCCGTTCGGGCCGCCGATGCCGACGATCTCGCCTGGGTTCACCGTCAGCGCCATGCCGTCGACCGCAGAAAGCGAGCCGAAGCGCTTCACGACGTTTTCGCATTCCAGCAAGGGTGTCCTGCCGTTTTCCATGATCCGCTCCTTCCTTCATCGGCATCGGCCGGTTGTCCCGGCCGATGCGCAGGTCCAGCGTCCTGACGGTCTGCCTACTTGATCCAGGGCGGCAACAGGAACTCATCGGTCGCATAGAGCACCGGGGCGATGAGCTTGGGATCGGTCTTGTAGTCCTGGTGCTGCAGGAACTGGTGCGGCATGCCGAGCGACGGGTCGGCGACCTGCGTCGGGTAGCAATAGGCCGACTGGCCCGCTGGGTCGGCGCGGTAGGTGCCGTTGACGCCGCGATAGACATTGCGCCGCATCACGGCGGCAACCTTGCCCACCTGCTCCTTGTTGAAGGGCTCGCCGGGACCGCCGGCGATCGCCGCAGCGATAGCCCACATCCAGAGACCGTCATAGGTCTGCGAGCCGGTGATGTAGGCCGAAGTCGGTCCGAATTTCGCGCGATAGGATTCGCGATACGGCTTCGAAAACTCGTCCGGCAGGCAGCCGACAACGGTCGAATAGATGACGCCGTCGATATTCTGGCCGCCGATCTCGCGGAAGGCGGGAAGCGACGGGCCGTACTGCATGTAGACCAGGCTGTTTGTCGGCTGCGCGAGGAACTGCACCATGAATTGGGCCAGATCCTGCGGCAGGAAGTGGGTGACGATGATCGCCGCCGGCGGATCCTGGCGCAGCTTGGCGAGCGTCGGGCCCCACTGGTTCGTCGGGAAGGGCACGGTCTCGAACAGGCTCACTTCGAAGCCGAAATCCTTGGCCTGATCGCGGATTGCATTGGCGATGACGATCGAATATTCGTTGGCCGAGGGAATGATGGCGATCTTCTTGTTCGGCGCGGTCCACTTGCCGCCTTCCGAAAGCGTCTTCAGGAAGTTGAGGCAGCCGGGGCCGTACCAGAATTCCGGCGGATCGCCCTGGAAGGAGCCGTAGTACCGCTCCGGATCGGTCTTGAACTTCTCATTGTGCGAGATGAGCGTGTTGTAGTGCATCATGATGATGTCGTTGTCGGCAGCGACATCCATCTCGATCATGTTGGTGCCGAGGTTGTAGCCGTTAATGATCGCCGGCGTGTTGTAGCGGTCGACAAGGCGCTGCATCGCCTGCGAAACCAGGTCGGCGCCCTGCTCCTTGGTGTCCTCGATGTGAAGCTCTATCTGCCGACCGAGAATGCCGCCCGCGGCGTTGATTTCCGCTGCGGCCAGTTCGAGCCCGTTCTTGAACTCGATGCCGTCTGCAGCGGCGAACCCGGACATCGGCAGCGCCGCGCCGACGTGGATGGTCTCGCCGCCCTGCGCCATGGCGGACTTGTTCATGTCTGCAAGGAGCATCCCGCCGGCTGCGCCGGCTCCCAGAGCTCCCTGAAGCATTGCACGTCTATTCATCATAACGGTTACCCCTTTTATGGTTGGTTGTGTTCGTCATGCGTCGATCGGTGCTTACCTGGAGAAAATTACCTCCAGGCTGGCAGCTGCGGAAAGAACGCGGGCGTCATCGCCCCGCGCTCCAATGATCTGGAAGCCGATAGGAAGGCCCGCTGCGGTGAGGCCGCAGGGCACGACGCAGGCTGGTTGCTGGCTGAGGTTGATAGGGAAGGCGAATCCGGCCCATTCGGTCCAGCGGCCGAACGCGCTTTCTGCCGGAACCTCAAGCCCCGCATCGAACGCCGGCAGTGCCGTTCCGGGCGAAACGAGGAAATCGTACTCGACGAGCAGGAGATCCATCGCTGCGCCGTATTCCGCTCGTCTTCCCTGCGCCAGAACGAGATCCGTCGAGCTGTAGGCGGCACCGGCGCGAGCGACCTCCAGAAAGCCGGGATCGATGGCCTTGCGGTCGGCATCGGGGATCGTGGAGAGGCGCGCGGCCGCACCCGTGAACCAATGATGGTGAAAGAGGTCGAGTAGATTGTCCGCCGGCAGGTCGACCGGCTGCACGATCGCGCCTGTGGCCGACAATCTGGCGACTGCGGCATCCACGACGCCGGCAACCTCCGGATCGAGCGTTCCGGAAGCCGGCTTCGACCAGTAGCCGATACGCTTGCCTGAGAGGTCGATCGGCACTTCGTGGTCAAGCGGTGCCAGTTTTCCAGCACCTTGGCTCCAGTCCCGCAGATCCCGGCCGGACATCGTCTTCAGCATGGTTGCGGCATCGGCTGCACTTCTAGCCATCGGCCCGATATGGGCGACCGTGCCGAAGGCGCTCAGCGGGTGGGCCGGAACCCGACCGAAGGTAGGCTTGTGGCCTACAATGCCGGTAAAGGACGCCGGAATGCGGATCGACCCGCCGCCATCTGTGCCCAGATGGAAGACACCAGCGCCGACGGCTGCGGCAACGGCCGCCCCACCGGAGGAACCGCCTGGTGTCTTCGCCTTATTCCAGGGGTTGCGGGTTGCGCCGAAGAGCGCGCTGTCGGTGACCGCCTTCCAGCCGAACTCCGGAGTGGTGGTCTGCGCGATGAAGACCGCGCCCGCCTTGCGCAGCCGAGCGACGGAGGGCGCGTCTTCCGCGTAAGGCTGCGCCGGCGTGGTGGTGCTGCCGTAGCGCACGCTCCAGCCTTCCACCCAAACGATATCCTTCAGTGTGGTCGGAACGCCGTCGACCTCGGAAAGGGATGCGCCATCCTTCCAGCGCCGCTCGGAGGCGGCAGCGGCAGCAAGCGCTCCATCCCGATCGATATGGGTAAAGGCGTTGAGATCGATATTGACCTCTTCCGCGCGGTCCATCGCGGCCTTGGCGACCTCGACCGGCGAAAGGGAGCGCGTGCGATAGGCCTTTGCCAGCACAGCGGCATCCATGCGGCACAGCTCGCCCGCTCCTTCGAGAGGGTTGTGAAAAGGCATTCTGTCGTTCCCCTGGCCTTGCCCGATCTGCGGCAGGCCTACTTTGTTGGGGAGCAGACTGGACCTTTCCTTCGCTTTCACAAAATGTATTCTCTCACATAAGTTTCTACATTTTATGGAACAAACCGCCGATGAACCTGACGATCCGGCAACTGCGCTATGTCTGCGAAGTGGCAAGCCTAGGCAGCGTGCACGCCGCGTCGAAGGCGCTGCACATCTCCCAGTCGTCCATCCTCGCCGCGATTACACTTGCCGAAGGTGAAATGGGCGCACGCATCTTCGAGCGGCGGCCGGCGCGCGGCGTCCAGATCACGCCTGCCGGCGAACGCTTCATCAGCGCTGCCCGCATCATGCTGTCAGCTTCCACGGAATTCGATCGAGCGATCGGTGACCTTGCGGACCGCGTGCCAAAGGTTCTGCGCATCGGCTGTTTCGAGCCGTTCGGCGCACTCTTCATGCCCGAAATGCTGCGGATGTATGTCGACAATGTCGGCGACGTTGAGATCGACCTTGTCGAGGGCGATCAGGTGCGGTTACAGACTTGGCTTGCGGAAGGCATCATCGATCTTGCGATCCTCTACGACATCGGCCCGATCACCACCGGCACGATGACGAAGATCTGCAAGGTTCCGGCCCATGCGGTGCTGCATGTCGACGATCCGCTCGCGGCGCGGGAGGCGGTCTGGCTTTCCGACATCGCGACACGGCCCTTCGTGCTGCTCGATATGCCGCAGACGGCAACATACCTGCTCACGCTCTTCGATATTCTCGCAAAGCGGCCCGAGGTGCGCTTTCACACACGATCCTATGAAACCGTACGCTCGGCGGTCGCCTCCGGCTTCGGCATGTCCATCCTCAATATGCGCCCCATCGGCCGGGCGACCGTGGACGGTCAGACGATCATTCGCCGCCCAATCCTCGATGAATTGCCACCGCCGACGTTGATTGTCCTCGATCTGTACGGAAGTTCCAAACCCCTTTTCGTTCGGCTTTTTATTGAAATATTGCGTCGATTTTTCAAAGAGATCGGGCCATCGCGCTTTTCCGTGACGATAAAGGAACGCGAAGACGCGCTGTTGTTCGGCTGACTGTGAACGACGGTAGGTCTATAGTGAAGCACTGTGCTGGTCGTCAGTTGGATCACGGAAAATTCAGCTTCGAGAGAAGGCAGCAGCCCTCCGAGAACCACGTCCCTGAAAAGTACTCAGCTATCAAGCCGTCGAACACCTCGAGCACTGCGTCGCTGATGGCCTTGCCGACGGAGGCAAACGCAATTGATGCCGTTCGGCTGTGGGCGCTTGCGCGGAGTTGGCGCGATTGCTGGCAGGACCGACGAGAGAGCGACCAGACGGAACTGTGTCACGAAAGTTTTCGGCGCAACCTCACGACCGCCGCCAAAAGGATTCACCGATTGGCGGATGTGAACTCCATCGTGTAGACGGTACCAGCAATGCCGTTTGCAAGGCTCGAAGCGAGTTCCAAAGGCACGCAACTTCCCACTGCCTTGGTTGCAGCATCGACAAATGTCTTCCGGTCCTGCTCACTACCTTGGACATTGACGGCGGTAGTTTTCGGTGGACCGATCAGGCTACCATCACGTTTGAAGCTGAAGCTCAACGTGACGGATGCGCCCGAAATACCCGTTGGAGGTGACCAACAGGCTTGAAGCGCTTCACCGACATCATCCATAGTCTTCAGCGGCTCGGCATGAGCTTGCCCGAGCGCTCCGGCCAAGGCACTTCCTGCGGCGACAATCAGCACAACCAACTTCTTCATTGTGAACATCCTGATCTTCCCTCTGGTGAACCCATGATGTCGACACCCAACCAAACGGCCAGTGTCGCCCGACCTTGGCAGTAGCGTCCGGGGAGGTCCGCAGCATGCGCAACTGCGACTTCAGAAGGGTCGCTAATAAAGTCTGCTCCACTACTGGCGGCCTCGGGACAAAAATCATTGTTTACGCTGTTTGGTAGAACGGCACTGAAGCGGCAGGACGTATGTTGGTCAGACTGCCATTGTAGTGGCGCAGCAGGTAAGGCTTCGGCGGGTACTCGGCGCAAGCGTCTTCGTTGATATCGATGCCCAGACCTGGCGTTGTTGGAATGACCATATGCCCGTCCCTGATGACGACATGTTCGCGCACAATCTCCGAGCGCCATGACACGTCGGACACCATGGTTTCTAGCCAGGCAAAATTGGGCGTAGAGGCGGCGACATGCAGCGTCATGGCATTGGCGATTGGCCCCAACGGGTTATGCGGGCAGATCGGCAGATATTGGGCGTGGGCGATTGCAGCAATGCGCCTGGCTTCGGCAAGACCACCGACATGGCTGACGTCGGGTTGCAGATAGTCGACGGCGTGCGCCGCAATCAGCTCCTGGAAGCGCTGGATTTCATAATAGCGCTCGCCGGCCGCAATAGGCACAGGTGACTTGGAGCGAACGTCGGCGAGTGCCGGTATGGATTCGGGTGGGATTGGCTCCTCAAACCAGTAGGGGCGGAACGGAGCCAGATCCTTGGCGACAGAGATAGCTGTCGAGACATCGAACCGTCCATGACCTTCGATCATGAGTTCGACATCGAGGCCAACGGCAGCGCGGACCGCCTCCACTATACCGATCGCGCGCATTCGCTCGGTCCGCTCCAGGCGCAGGTAGTTTTGACCGAACGGATCCCATTTGAGGGCGCGCCAACCTTGGGCGACGATAAGGCGTGCTTTTTCGGCGAAGTCTTCGGCGGTACGCGCGCCGGCAAACCAGGCATTTCCGTACACCGGCACGCAGTCTCGCTGCTTGCCGCCGAGCAGCTCGTAAACCGGCACGCCAAGGGCTTTACCCTTGAGATCGAGCAGGGCCGCCTCGATGGCGGCGATGGCGCTGCGGATCACCACGCCGGTGCGCCAATAGCTGTCGCGGCTGAGGAGCTCTACTGTCGCATCAGTAGCGAATGGGTCGCGTCCGAGAAGCAGGGGCTCGAATTCGCCGATTGCATGCGCGACGGCTTGTTCGCGATGTTCGACCGTGCCTTCTCCGACGCCATATGTGCCATCATCGGCAATGATCTTCACGAAGACATAGTTGGCGCGATAGGCGTCAACAACGAAGGTCTTGACGGTCTCGATCTTCATTGAAACTCTGCTTTTTTCATTTGCTGGACGAGATCGCGACAGGCGCTCTCGCAATGGGCCCGCGTGATCGCCACGGCGTCGGCGATCGAGCGGCGTTCGATGGCGTCAACCAGAGCCGTGTGCTCCTCGCGGATGGTCACGATGCGATCGTCGCCGAAACCGAAGCGGAAGCGCAGCGCCAGCACCAGCTCCCAGCCCTGTTCGAGAATGCGAAGCGCCTCGGGATTGTCTGCGGCAGTGTTGATAGTGCGGTGCAGGCGGGCGTTGGAAGCAAGCATCGCCTGCACGTCACCGGCGTTGCTCGCCGTTTCATAGTCCGCCGCAGCGGTTCGGATAGCGTCGATATCGTCAGCATCTAGCCGTTCAACCGCAGCTGAGACCAACATCTGCTCGAGGGCCGAACGGATGTCGTACATATTGCGTACGAAGCGGATATCCACTCCACGTACCACCGCGCCCTTATGCGCATGCAGTTCTACCAGGCCTTCGCCGGCCAATTCGCGCACCGCCTCCCTGATCGGGATGGCGCTGATCTCGTATCGATCGGTCAGTTCCTGCAGCTTTATGCGCGACCCAGGGAGCAACACGCCCACGAGAATATCCAGCCGTATGGAGGCCTTCACCCGGGCGGTGGTGGTTTCCGACATGGACGTTTTTCGGTCATCAGGATTGGGCATCGATTACTCCGCAGCGGCGGGACAGGACAAATGGCGACGATCTGTTGAGATCATCACACTTACGAACGACCTAACACGCCAATAAAATCTGATCAAATATATTCTATCTTGAAATATGATCAAATATACAGTTTATAGAAAACCGCACCGTCGGGAGGAATGACGGCGCTTCAGCCGTCGGTCAGAGAGGAGTCCTGCCATGTCGTTATCTATGTCCCGCCGCAAAGTCCTGCAGCTGGGGGCCGGTGCCGCAATGGGTGCTGTGGCCATGCCTTACATTGCGCGGGGTGCAACCCCCGTAATGATCAATTTCGGTGACCACAACGCCGTGGATTCGGTGCTGAGCAACACCGTCCTGCAGTTCAAGAACGCGGTGGAAACTGCCAGCGCCGGGGAGATCACCGTGCGCCATTATCCGGCCGCACAACTGGGCAGCCAGCGCGAATTGCTGGAGCAGGTCAAGCTCGGAACCCTGCAAATGTGTTTTGGCGATCCGCCCTATTTATCGAACCTGGTGCCGCAATATGCCGTGATGGACTTGCCCTTCGTGTTCCGAGACTGGGAACACGTAGAGCGCGTGGTCGATGGCGACGTCGCAAGAACCCTGGGTGACGCGCTGGTCGCCAGCCAAGGTCTTCGTCCGCTGTCCTGGCTGCATATCGGGTTCCGCGACATGATGACGATAGACAAGCCGGTTACTGCAATCGGCGATTTTTCCGGCCTGAAGTTCCGCTCCCCCGAGGTCGCGAGCTTCGTGGAAATGTTCAAGGCGCTCGGTGCCACACCAGTGCCAGTTCCGTGGGGCGAGGTCTATCCGGCGATGAAGACCGGGCTGGTCGATGGCGTAGAAACCACGCCCGAAGGCATGATCAACAGCAAGCTCTATGAAGTTGGCAAATACGTCACGCAGACCCAGCACATCAATACTGTCGGATCGCCCATCGTATCGGAGAGTTTCTGGACGGGTCTTACCTCCGAGCAGCAGGCAACGATCTCCAAGGCAATCATGACCGCGACCCTATGGGAGCGCGAGGAGATGAAGAGGGCCAACGCCGCCGCGACCGTGCAACTGAAGGAAAACGGGCTCGAACTGCTTCAGGTCGACCGTGAAGAGCTGCGGAAAGCTGTTGAGCCGGTATGGGGCCGGCTAACCGGCAAGACTGCAGGCGCCAGCAATCTTGTTGCCCTTATCCAAGCCGCTTGAAGACTTGGGCGGCAGCGATCGGCTGCCGCCTTTCGTCGCGAAAGGACGATCATGAGAAAGATATTGACGAGAGCCCTGGAAGGGCTCGACGCCGTGCTGCGGCATATCGGAGTGTTATTGATGGTGCTCGTGTTCGGCGTGGCATTGCTCCAGGTGTTGATCCGCTATGTCTTCGGCATCCCCATGGTGTGGACCGAGGAACTCGCCCGAAATCTGTTAGTCTGGACCGCCTTCCTGTTGATGGGGCCGGCGCTCAAGCAGGGCCTTCATTATAGTGTCGACTATCTCTCCACCAGATTGCCCTTTACCGGCAAGCTTTGGCTATACAGGCTGGGCGACGGGATCATACTGGCCTTCGCCATAGCCATGGTCATCGTCGGCAGCAGCTTCACGGCACGCACCGCCGACGCGCATACGGCGGCCCTGGAAATCTCCACCGGCTGGATATCGGGGGCGCTTCCGGTCGGTGCTGCGATCCTCGCACTCTATGCCATCGCGCGCCTCCTGGTGTCCTTTACCGATCCCCAATCCGGTGTCGACCGGCGGCACGAGGAGTTGCAGCTTTGACCGTCATCACTCTTACTGTCTTTCTTGCCTTCGCAGTCTTGCTCGTTCTGAACGTGCCGGTGGCCATCGCCATGACACTTGGGCCGTTGCTCGCCATCCTCATAGATGGACGCGTGCCGGCCGATATCGTAGCGCAGCGCATGGTCGCCTCCCTTGATAGCTTCACGCTTCTCGCGATTCCTCTTTTCATTCTGGCCGGCGAGCTGATGGGATCGAGCTCGATCACGCAGCGCTTGATCGACCTGGCCACCGTGCTGATCGGACGCCTGCGCGGCGGGCTGGCGCACGTGACAATCCTGGCCAGCGTTTTCATGTCGGGCATTTCCGGCTCTGCCATGGCCGACGCCGCAACCCTTGGCAAGGTCATGGTGCCGGCGATGCGCAAGGCTGGTTATGGAGACGAGTTTTCGGTTGCCATCACCGCATCCGCCGCGACCATGGGACCGATAATCCCACCCAGTATCATCATGATCGTCTATGCCACCATGGTCAGCGGTGTCTCCATCGCCAGCCTGTTTCTGGCCGGCATCCTGCCGGGCCTGATGATTGCGGCAGCGCTGATGGTCACCAGTTCAATCATTGCGCATCGCATGGGGTTTGCGCGCTCGCCAAAGCGCGAAAGGGGCGAGCTGTGGCGCGTGTTCAAACGAGCGGCCCTGCCGTTATTGCTGCCGCTTGTCATCTTCCGAGGCATTGCCGTGGGGGCGTTCACGGCCACGGAGGCCGGTGCAATCGCCTCGATCTTCGCCCTGGTGCTGGCCTTGATCTATCGTGATCTGACGTGGGCCCGGCTCTACAAGGCATTTTCCAATGCTGCCTTGTCGAGTGCCGCAATTCTGCTGGTCATAGCTCCAGCCTCCATCCTGTCGTGGATACTGGCAATCGACCAGTTCCCGGTTTCGCTGGTCTCGGCCATCCAGGCGATATCGAGCAGTGCAGTCATCATGATGCTGGTGGTGATCGTCATCGTCACGCTGCTTGGCCTGGCGCTTGACGGGCTGGCGATCCTGATCATCCTGGTGCCGGTGATGGCGCCGGTCGCGACGGCGCTCGGGGTGGATCAGATCCAGTTGGCGCTGGTAGTGATCCTGTGCGTCATGGTGGGCGGGATCACCCCACCCGTTGGAGTTCTGCTCTATGTCGCCAAAACGGCGGGAGGGGTCAAGCATATGGTAGAAGGTCGGCTGGTCTGGTTGTTGTGCGGCGTGCTGACCTTGGTGCCGGTCATCGTCGCGTTCTGGCCTCCTTTGACCCTGTGGCTACCAGGGGTGCTTAAGTGAACTTCCGGCTCAATGGCAAAACCGCATTGGTGACCGGTGCCGCGCGCGGCATTGGAGCTGGCATCGCCACGGCCTTTCATGCGGCTGGGGCGAAACTGGTACTGGTGGACCTTGCCTCCAGCCGCGCGCAACTCGAGGCGCTGGCGGACACGCTTGGGGACGCCACGGTGTTCGGCGCCGACTTAACGGTGGAACACGAAGTAAAAGAGGTTTTTGCCGCGCTCGACAGCGCGGGTGTCGCATTGGACATTCTGGTCAATAATGCCGGCGCGGCACGGGCCGAAACCATCTTCGAAATGACGCTGGACAGCTGGAACGATATCCTTGCGGCTAATCTCACCAGTGCGTTTCTGTGTTCGCGTAGCGCGATGGAGCGAATGCGGCACCGGCCCGGTGGGCGGATAATCCAACTTGGGTCGGTAGTCGGGCATCAAGGAGCGCTCAAGGGTCACCTGCACTACGGAGTATCCAAGAGCGGTATACACGGCTTCACGCGTACGCTGGCGCGTACGGCGGCTCCGCTGGGCATTACCGTCAATGCGATCGCCCCGGGGCTGGTGGAAACCGACATGCTGTTTTCCACCCATGGAACCGAGGGCGTGAAGGCGTTGGAAGCACAGGTGCCGCTCGGCCGGCTGGCCAGCGTCGCCGATATCGGGGCCGCTGCCGTCTACCTAGCATCGGACGAGGCTTCCTATCTGACCGGCGTCATCCTCGACGTCAATGGCGGCCTTTATCTGCGTTAAGGCAACGATGGGGAAAGCGTGATGGCCGCCTGGAGGGTGGCGCCCGGCGCCAACTGCGCAATGCCGTGCATGGCTCCATGCGCCCAGCCCATCGCTCCGCTGACGTGGGTTTGCGGTTCGAGACAGAAGAATCGCTGGCCGGGTGGACGATAGACATGGAGGAACGACAGGATCGCATCGGCCTGCATGGACAGGCGACGTCCATCGCTCCAGTCGATCTGCACCAGCCCTGCCCAATCATCATAGGAATTGTTTCGCCAGTGCGGCGAGATTGGGCCACCTGACGCATGATCCAGTTCGGGTGGGACGGAAACGGGCTCGGTTGGCAACCGGTCAGGTCCCTCTAGCCAGATGCGATGCGCAGTAAATTTGAGCGTGGCCATGTCCGGATCAGGGAAATAGGGATGAAAGCCCAGGCCGAAGGGCATGACCTCCTCAGCCTCGTTGCGTATCGAAAGCTCCATACGAAGACCCTCGTCGCTCAAGTTGAGCGTCTGGCTGGCATTATAGGCAAACGGCGGGTGCCGAGAGGCGAGCGACAGCTGTGCCGAGTGGATCGAATACTCGTCGATTTTCCAGACGGATTGCCAACCATCGCCGTGGCATGGGGCCGGCGGAGTGCCGAAATTTGGGGCGATGGGCCACGCTTTGTCGTTCATTCGGACTTCGCCCGAGACTCGGTTGCAGAACGGCAGCATTGCAAAGCACGCGGTTTCAGCGGCCGAGACTGGTCGCCATGCCGACCGCAAGAAATGCCGGCCTGCATAAGTGAGATTGTGCAGCGCTCCGCCCATCTGTGGATCGAGAGTGCACGCAAACGGACCGTGGGCCAGATGGAGTAAGCGGTCGACCTTCGTCATGACCACCCCGCTCCTCTGACCTTCAGATCTTTGGCGTAAACCGAGGCAGAAGCCGCGATGAACAGCGTGTTGCCTCCATCGCCACCGAAGGCAAGGTTGGCGACGATCTCGGGCACGTCAATCTTGCCAAGGAACCGCCCGTCAGGAGCGTGGCAATGCACGCCATCATGCGCCGAAATCCAGAGATTGCCTAAGCTGTCGATCTTGAGCCCGTCGGGCACGCCCGGCGCGATTACGATTGTCGGCCCGCATTCCATCGGTTCGTACCGTGGTGAAAGGGAGAAGGTCCGCACGTGATGAGGACCGTTCAAGCGATGGGTACGGCCGCTGTCGGCGACATAAAGCAAGGTTTCGTCGGGTGAAACGGCCAGGCCGTTGGGCTTGTCGAAATCAGCCAGGAGGATCGTCACCGCGCCGCTCTCCGGGTCGATGCGGTAGACATGATTGGCGCCGATCTCGTGGGTGCCCTCGATTATGTAGAGCCTGGAGAGCAGGGCATAGTCAGGGTCCGTGAACAAGACGGTACCATCGCGGAGCACTATCAGATCGTTGGGTGAATTGAAGCGAGCGCCTTGGAAGCGGTCGGCAAGGACGGTGATTGTTCCGTCCGCTTCGGTCCGCGTCACACGCCGAGTGGCGTGTTCACAGGTTACCAATCGCCCCTTCGTGTCGATCGCATTTCCATTTGCGCGGTTGGAGTCCGATCGATAGGTCGAAACACCGGCTTCTGGGGTCCACGACAAAATGCGATTGGCAGGAATGTCACTGACCAAGAGCCGTCGATCATGAGCAACCCACACAGGTCCCTCCGCCCATTGCAGGCCATCAAAAAGCTTTCGGATCGGGGCGGGCGGGCCAACCAAGGCGGCAAAGGTGATCATCATAAACTCTTATATATTTGATCAAATATAAATGCCTTCGGTCGCCGTTCTTGTCAATCTGCCACCCGGCTGCCCAGTGCATCGGTCAGTGCGAGGATTTTGGTGGTCATGCCACCCAAGGACACAGTTCCTCCTCTTATGATGCCGGCTTGACTCGCAAGACCTCTCGTTTTAGGTAATCAGTATATTGTACTAGTTCAATATACTGAACTTGGGAGGAGTTCATGAGCGGACGAGGCGCCGAACGTATTCTTGACGCGGTCGAGTGGTTCGCCACGACAACCTCGTCAGTGACCTACACCGACTTCGTGCAAGCGCTTGATGTGCCCAAGAGCAGCGCGCTGCTCTTGCTGCGGCTTCTGGTTGCCAGGGGCTATGTTCAAAGACTTCCCAATAATCGCTACGTGCTCGTCAGGCTTCCCGGCGAGATGCTCGGCGGTGGCGATACGTGGGGCACGATCCTGCGCCTTGCCGACCGCCATCTGCGTGACGCAGTCGCGACGATCGAGGAAACCGGTTTCGTCGCCGTGCTCGACAACCAGCGCATCCGCTACCTGAACAAGATCCTGCCCAAGCGCGAAATCCGCTACGACCGCGATATCGTGCCGACGCGTCTGCCTCATCAGGTTGCAAGCGGGCTGGTGATGCTGGCGGACTTCGCGCCGCAGGACCTCGAGCGATATCTAACCGAGGCGCAGGTGCCTGCCGACCAATGGTCCGGCATTCTGGCTGCGACCGAAGGTGCGCGCGCAGACGGCTACTACGTCAATCTCAACGGCGTCGTCGAAGGTGCTGCCGGCATTGCCGCTCCCGTCAGGGATGCGCATGGCCGCACGGTCGCCGCTATCAATATTTCCGGTCCGCGCGACCGGATTATCGCCGATCTCGATCGCATCAGGGATGCCGTCGTGAGTGTCGCCGGGGCCGTTTCGAACGAAGTGGCCCAGCGGAAAAGAAAATGAATGTGATAACCGGAGGAATAGATCACATGCTGAATTTCGTCAGATCGAGCGCCCTTGCGCTCGCCGTATCGTCAATCGCCATCGGCGGCGCTCATGCGCAGACGGCTGCCGTGCCGGACTACTATCCGGCCGAATACAAGGACATCGTCGAAGGATCGCGGGCGGAGAAGGGCGTCGTCATCTACTCCAACATGGCCGACAACAACTGGGCGCCGCTAATCGCAGGTTTCAAGGCGCAGTACCCCTGGATCAATGTCGAGACGCTGGATCTCGGTTCCGGCACCGTGCATTCGCGCTGGGAAGCTGAAGCCGGAAGCGGTTCGCGTTCCGCCGATATCCTCGTGTCGGGCGCAAACGACCGCTGGGCAAGCTACGGCGTCGAGGGCGGCAAGCTGCTCGACTACAAGAGCCCGGAACTCGCCAAGCTGCCGGATTTTTCCAATCCTTATCCCGGCGTGAACGTGCTTTCGGCCGACCCGCTGGTCATCACCTACAACGCAGCACTTTTGCCGGAAGAACAGCGCCCGACCGGCATGAAATCGCTGGTTGAAGATGCTGTTGCAGCTCCGGAAATGTTCGACGGCAAGATCACCACATATGATGCCGCGCGCAACTCCTTCGGCCTCGCCGCCTGGTACAGCTATATGAACAAGAAGGGCGACGAAGGCTGGAACAATCTGCGCCAGATCGGTAAGATGATCCGCGGTGAGACCTCCGGCGGGCCGATGAACGAGAAGATCGCAACAGGCGAATATGTCGTCGGCATCGCGGTTTCGGGCATCACCATCTTCCCGCGCCTGGAACAGCCGGGCGGAGAAATCCTCGGCTTCTCGTTTCCCGATGACGGCACCATCATGATGCTGCGCGGCATGGGCATTCCCAAGGATGCCGCCAATCCGAACTCGGCCAAGCTCTTTGTCGATTACGCGCTCAGCAATGCCGGCCAGACGCTGGTCGGAAAGGGCGGGTTGGTGCCTTACCGCGACGACGTTGACGAGGCTGCGGTGCGCTACACCTATCAGGGCATTACTGAGCAGATCGGCGCCGACAATCTCATTGTCGCCGGGTTCGATGAAGGCCTCATCAAGGACGCCTCCGACTTCGTGACCAAGTGGAACGCTGCACTGCAGGGCAAATAAGCCCCTTGGAAAGGGCAGCCGCAAATGGCTGCCCGATCCAGACCTGCGGCAAACGGATTATTCAATATGTCTGACACCACCATGACACAGGATCGCGCACGGTCCTTTGACCGGTCGAACCTTATCTTCTGGGGCGTATCGCTGCTGACGGCCGTGCTGGTCATCGGTCCCATCGCGCCGATCGTCATCCAGGCGTTTCTCGACAAGCCTCTCTACGCAAGCGATGCGGCAGCCACGCTCGGCAATTTCACGCGCCTTTTCCAGGAAGCGGGAATGCTGAAGGTCGTCTTCAACACGCTGTTCTTCGCCGTCCTGACGATGATCGTGGCGCAGGTTTGCGGGGCGGTCATGGCGGTAATCATCGGCCGCACCAATCTGCCGGGCCGCCAGTGGATCGGCGAGATATTCGTCTGGCCGCTTTTCGTTTCCAACCTCGTCATCGCCTTCGGCTGGTTCACCATGTACGGGCCGTCCGGCTTTATCACCCTTGCCATGCGCTCGTGGTTCGGCGTCGTGCCGTGGAACCTCTACTCGCTTACCGGCATGGGCATCGTCGCCGGTCTCAGCCAGGCACCGCTCGCCTTTCTGATGTGCGTCGGCGCCGTCACCAAAGCCGACGCGCAGCTCGAAGATGCGGCCCGTTCGGCCGGCGCAGGCCCATTCCGCGCGCTCTGGTCCATCACAGTGCCGATGATGCGCCCGGCGATCATCTATTCGGCCGTTCTGAATTTCGTCATCGGCATCGAGATGCTGGCTATCCCTCTGCTTTTCGGTGGTCCGAGCGGAATCCAGACCGTCACGACCTTTCTGTACGACAAGGGCATTAACGCCGCTGTGCGTCCCGAATACGGAATCGTCGGCGCGGTCGCTGTCATGCTTCTGGTTGTCGTTGCCTTTCTGGTGTGGCTGCAAGGTTACCTTCTCAGAGGAAGCGGCCGTTTCGTAACCGTTCGCGGTAAGGCCAGCCGTCCGGCGCTGCTGAACCTTGGACAATGGCGCTGGCCGGCATTTGCGCTCGTTTTCTCTTTCGTGTTCTTCACCATTATCACCATCTTTGCCGGCATCTTCCTGCGCGCCGGGGTGAGCTTCCTGACGCCTCTGATACCGTTCTGGAAGCTTTTGACCACCGCGAATTTCGACGTGATCTTCGCATCGGCCAACTACATGCGGTCGATCTACAATTCGGTCATCATATCGCTGATCGGCGCCTTGATTGGTACGTTCTTCGTTGCGATCATCGCCCTTGTCGCCCGTCGTTCGGAGTTCCGCTTTAGACGCCCGCTCGAATATCTGGCGCTCTTTCCGCGCGCTGTACCCGGCATCATCGCTGGTCTCGGGTTCTTCTATGCCGTCGTATGGCTTCCCGGGCTTGACGCGATACGCGGAACGATCTGGATTTTGATCGTCGCCTTCATCCTGCGCTACATCCCTGTCGGCTTTGGCACGATTTCGCCGGCCCTCTCGCAAATCGGGGAGGAACTCGATCGTGGCGCGCGCATCTCCGGCGCGGACTGGTGGACTACTGTCACGAGGATCATCATGCCGATCCTGAAGCCCGCGCTGTTTTCATGCTTCGCGCTCCTCTTCATTCACTTCTTCAAGGAATATGTGACGGCTGCTTTCCTGTTCCAGCCCGGATCGGAAATCATCGGCACGACCATGCTGCAACTTGTGGCGCAAGGCGACAACGGTCCCGTATCCGCACTTGCAACCATCCAAGTTATCATCACAGCGGTGTTCGTCTTCCTGGCACGCCGCGTTCTGGGAGCCCGGATCTATGGCTGATCTCATTCTCGAAAATCTGACCATCCGTTACAACAACGTCACTGCCGTTAACAACATCTCGATCAGCGTCGCATCGGGGGAGTTCCTGACCCTGCTCGGCCCGTCCGGCTGCGGCAAGTCGACGACGCTGTTTGCGATCGCCGGCCTGAACCATGCGACGTCCGGCACCATCCGCATTGGCGACAAGATCCTGTTCGACAGTGCAACCAACACGGTCGTGCCGCCGGAGCATCGCAATATCGGCCTCGTCTTCCAGAGCTACGCGCTCTGGCCGCATATGACGGTCGCGGAAAACCTCGCTTTCCCACTCAAGCTGCGCAAGATGGGCAGGGCGGAGCGCGACGAACGCATCAAGGAAGCCTTGTCGCTGGTCGAAATGCTGCCTTACGCAGAGCGCTATCCGTTCGAATTGTCGGGCGGGCAGCAACAGCGCGTGGCGCTCGCGCGGGCGCTGGTCTATCGACCGAGCCTACTGCTTCTCGATGAGCCCTTGTCCAATCTCGACGCCAAGCTGCGCGAACGCGCCCGTGTCTGGCTGCGCGAACTCCAGGAGCGCCTCAACATCACGACGATCTATGTCACGCACGATCAGTCGGAGGCTCTTGCGGTGTCGGACCGCGTCGCGGTGATGAGCATGGGCAATCTGCGCCAGCTCGGCAGCCCGAAGGATATCTACGAGCGACCGACCGATTCCTTTGTCGCCGACTTCATCGGCTCATCCAACTTCCTCGACGCAAAGCTTATCGAGGAAAGCAGTACCCATAATGTCGTGGAGTTGAAAAACGGCGTACGACTGAAGACCGCGCCCGGAAAAGCAGGCGCGGACGGCAGTTTGGTCGTCGCCATTCGGCCCGAGCGAGTCGAAATCGTCTCGGTTGCTTCCGACAACACTGTGGAAACCGAAATCGGCGGTGGCACCTATCTCGGCTCTACCTACCAATACGCCGTCGATGTTGCCGGGTCGGAATTGCGCATCGTGACGAACGCCGATGTGGCCCCGGGCAAGATCCATGTGCGCATCCCACCGGAAGCGACCGCTGTCTATGCCGACAGGCCGGACGCGGCCTGAGACGAGGATATGATGGATCATTCGAAGACGATACGCTTTTCGTTGGACGCCAAAGGCCCGCTTTCCGATGTCAGGGTTCTGGACCTGTCCCGGCTGGTCGCGGGCAACATGCTGTCCGTTCAGCTTGCCGATTTCGGCGCGGACGTGATCAAGATCGAGCCGCCAGTGGGTGATCCGCTGCGCGATTGGACGGACGAGGGACAGTCCCTTCACTGGAAGACCTATGGCCGCAACAAGCGTTCGGTGATGCTCAATTTGCGCGAGCCCGTCGCGATGGCAGCGCTGAAAGCACTTTTGCCGAGCGCGGATGTCTTCATCGAGAATTACAGGCCGGGCGTTCTGGAAAAGATGGGGCTTGCGCCCGAAATCCTGCACGCGATCAATCCTGATCTTATCGTGGTGCGCATATCCGGTTTCGGACAGACTGGTCCTTACGCGCAAAATCCGGGCTTTGGCACGCTGGTCGAAGCGATGAGCGGCTTTGCCGCGCGCACTGGCTTTCCCGATCGCGAGCCGGTGCTCCCGCCGCTGGCATTGGCAGATATGATCTCCGGCATTTTCGGGGCGCAGGCAGTGACGATGGCGCTGCTGGCCCGCGAAAAGGGCCAGTCGCGTGGACAGGTCATCGATCTGTCGCTGCTTGAGCCCATGTTCGCCGTTCTGGGACCAGAGGCGTCGATCTACAAGGTAACCGGCAAGGTCAAGGAGCGTTCGGGCAGCGCGTCGAACACCGTCTCGCCGCGCAATGTCTACAAATGCCGTGACGGCAAGTTCGCCGCCTTGTCAGGCTCGACGCAGACTGTCGCAATGCGGATTTTCGACATTATCGGTCGGCCCGACATGAAGACGGATCCACGCTTTTTCACGAATGTCGAGCGTGTCAGGCACAGGGATCTTGTCGATGCCGCCGTGGCAGGCTGGTTCGAAGAGCGGGACCGCGCCGAAGCCCTGGCAACGATGCGCGCTGCAGGCGCAACCGTCGGCCCGGTCTACGATATTGCAGACATCGCCGAGGATGCTCACTTCGCCGAACGCGGCATCATCGTCGATGTCGAGGATGAGGACAACGGTACGTTGCCGATGCACAACATCCTCCCTCGCCTTTCTAGCACACCGGGCGTCTGGCGTCGTCCGGCGCCTGCGCTCGGGCAACACACGGGCGATATTTTGAAAGAAGCGGGCGTTTCGGAAAGCGATATCGCATCGATCCTGGCCGGCGGGGAGGGAACATGATCATCCGCTCGCTCCTTTACGTCCCGGGCAGTAATCGGCGCTTCATCGAAAAGGCGCACACGCGCGGCGCCGACGCGATCATCGTCGATCTTGAGGATGCGGTCGCGGCCTCGATGAAGACAGAGGCTCGCGATGCACTGGCGCAGAGCGTTCCGTTGGCTGGAAAGGCCGGCACACCGGTTTTCGTGCGGGTCAACAATACCCAAGAACGGCTGCTTGCCGATGCAGAAGCGGCCTGCCGCGCCGGTTCCTTCGGACTGTATGTGCCCAAGGTCGAAACTGGGGCACTGCTTCAGCAATTGGCCACGCATCTGGAGCCGATCGAACGTGAACTCGGCCGCAAGCGGACAGTATTCGTGCCGCTGATCGAGTCACCTGCCGGTGTGTTTGCTGCAGCCGAGATCGGGCGTGGTGCGCGCGTCTTCGCATTGAGTGGCGGCGGCGAAGATCTGGCGACCAGCATGGGTGCGAAGCCCTTGCCGCAGGTTCTGAACCTGCCCAAGCAATTGATCCATCTCGCCGCAAAGGCAGCGGGCGTTCTGTCTTTCGGCCTCCTGCGAACAGTCGCCGATTACGCCGATCTTGACGGCATGCGCGATGCGGCAAACGAGGCGAGGTTGTTCGGCTTCGATGGCGCAAGCTGTATCCATCCTTCGGTTGTGCCCATACTCAATGCCGCGTTTTCGCCGTCGCCGGAAGAGATCGACTGGGCGCGCAAGGTAATCGCCGCCGACAAGATCGCGGCAGATGTGGGCCAGGGTGCGCACACCATCGATGGGTACTTTGTCGATGCGCCGATCGTCGCGCGCGCGCAGGCCATTCTCGTGCTGGCAGACAGCATTGATAAAAATTCGGAGACTGCACATGGCTGACGTCACGCCGTCCGCGACGGGAAATCGAGGACGCAAAATTCTGGTCACGCATGACAAGATCGCTCCTAGCGCCATCAGGCTTCTGAACGACAACGATATCGACGTCTATTTCTCGCCGCCCTACACGCGTTCCGATGAGGTCGCCGCGCGCTGCACGACGCTTGGCGTCGATGCGATCATGGTGCGGCAGGGCAAGATCAATGCCGAGGTCATCAACGCTTCGCCGGCGCTCAAGGTCATCGTGAAGCATGGTGTCGGCGTTGACAATGTCGATATTGCCGCTGCGACCGCGCGCGGCGTACCAGTTTTGCGCTCCATGGGATCGAATGCGCTTGCGGTGGCGGAACATACCATCTCGCTTGCGCTGACGCTCCTGAAGCAGATCGCGCCGCTCGATCGCGCGATCAAAGGCGGCGCGTGGCCAAAACCCACCTTCATAGGTCGAGACATAGCCGGTTCCGTCATCGGCCTTATCGGCTTCGGTGCCATCGGGCGCGAGACAGGTCGGCTGGCCAAGGCGCTTGGCATGCGTGTTCTGGTGCTCGACCCTATGACCTCAGCTGATTCCATGCGTCAATCCGGCTTCGAGGTTGCGGCCGGGCTCGATGAGCTTTTGACGAGTGCCGATATCGTCAGTCTTCACTGCCCACTGACCAACGAGACACGCAATCTGATCGACGCTAAGCGCCTGTCGCAAATGAAGCCGGACGCCTTGCTGGTGAACACTGCACGGGGCGGCATTATCGACGAGACGGCACTGCTCGAAGCTTTGCGCGAAAGGCGCATCGGCGGAGCGGCACTCGACAGCTTCAGCGTCGAACCGCCTCCTGCCGACAGCCCGCTATGGTCGCTCGACAATCTGATCGTCACACCGCACGTCGCTGGCGTCACAAAAGGCTCAGCCATCCAGATGGCTGAAACTGCGGCGCGTCACATCATCTCGGTTCTGGACGGCAACGCACCAGACCAGCGCTCGCTCGCGCTCGCCTCCGAACTTTCCGCTTCCTGAAAGGACTTCTCATGACCGCCGGCTTTCGTATTCGCACCCAATGGAACCGTCTGGACCGTGCATTCGTGGATGATTTCGCGAAGCTGCCCGTTTCCGTGGTCAGCGATGTCATGTCCCGTCTCGCTTCCGGCGGCGCCAATTTGCGCCCCATGCACCGCAGCGGAGTGCTCGCAGGTGCTGCACTCACCGTTAAAGCGCGTCCGGGCGACAATCTGATGATTCACAAGGCTATCGAGATGGCCGAGCTCGGCGACGTCATTGTCGTCGATGCCGGCGGGGACGTGACGAACTCGCTGATGGGCGAACTCATGCTGGCGCACGCCATCCAGCGCGGAGTCGCCGGCTTCGTGCTCAATGGAGCGATCCGCGACGCCGAAGCCTTTCTTGAACGCAATTTGCCCGTCTATGCGCTCGGCATCACCCATCGCGGCCCCTATCGCGATGGTCCCGGCGAAATCGGCCTGCCGATCAGCCTTTGCGGCATGACCGTTGAGCCAGGCGATCTTATTCTGGGTGATCTGGACGGGGTGGTCAGCGTTGCACGCGCCGATCTTGAAGCTGTGCTGGCAGGAGCGCGCAAGAAGCACGCGGCAGAGCAGTTGCAAATGCAGCAGACTGAAGAGGGTGCTGTAGACAAGTCCTGGATCGACAAAGTCCTCGCCCAGAAAGGCTGCGTCTATCTATGATCGGGTGAAAACAAGTTTTTCGGTGTAGCAGAAACGAAAAGCCCGACGATCTCCGTGCGCATGGCTTCGGCACGTCCGTTGTGAGGATAATCGGCAACTCGGTATGCCAGCAATCATACCTGTAGCCCGCTTGGAGGGTAGGGATCAG
Organism: Mesorhizobium sp. YR577; assembly: GCF_900116595.1. Lineage (NCBI taxonomy): Bacteria > Pseudomonadati > Pseudomonadota > Alphaproteobacteria > Hyphomicrobiales > Phyllobacteriaceae > Mesorhizobium > Mesorhizobium sp. YR577. The sequence goes on from NZ_FPBI01000016.1 coordinate 171,369, forward strand.
TTTCCCTCTTGTAAATGCGCCGTGAAGACGTTTGGGCGTTCCGGAGCCGTTCTTGAAGCAGATGCCGCTCGGCCGCTGGGCCAGCTAGAGGAAATCGCCGCCCCGATTGTCTTTCTTCTCAGCGATGCGGCTTCGATGATCACGGGAGTGTCGCTGCCCATAGACGGTGGCTACATATGCCGCGAGGCGTAGTTACCTGCTGACATACACAAATTCCTTGTTTCGTGCGACGGAAAACCATTGGGCCCGGAGGATGTCTGGACCAGCGAACTCGGCCTAAGCGTATTGGCCGAAAATCCTGCTGAGCCAATCGATGAACACGCGCACGCGCGGCGAGAGCTGTCGATTGCGTGGAAGGACTAAGCCGCTCGCGCGGCAATGGCGCTTGTGACAAGCGTTTCGCCTGCTGATCGACCGTGGTTCTTTGTGACTCGGGTTCCTGGCCTGACG